>JACCUS010000074.1 GCA_013811715.1 Nocardioidaceae bacterium | reverse complement strand
GGGAGTTGTGGTTTGACAGTGTCGACGTTGCGCGTGCAGCCCTCGGATCGCCGCAGTGGCAGGCAGTCATCGACGACGCCGGCACGCTATCTCGAGTCTGGGATCAAGATGGAGACTCGTGTGCCGGTCAGGAGTCGACCGAGTCCGATGATGCAAGAGGCTGTCAGTCGGATTCGGTGAGAGGCGTGGAGGCGGCGGAACCGGTGACTCTGAGACGGTGCACGTGCGGCCGGTCGGTGTTCACGAGGACTTGCCGGGTGAGACTGAATGGTGTGTCTCGTACATGCGCCACGCCACCAGAAGGCCGGATGCGGCGGTCAGGCCGGCGACCGACCAGACGGCCTGCCGGATGCCCCAAACGTCCGCGAGCAGACCCGTGAAGAGTGCGCCGACGGCAAAACCACCGTCGCGCCATAGCCGGTAGACGCCGACGGCCCGGGCGCGCCAGAGAGGGTGGGCGACGTCACCGATCGTTGCCAGCAGGGTCGGATACACCATCGCGGTGCCGGCCCCCAGGAGGACCGAGGCAGTAGCCCACAGCCCGATCGTTTCCGACATGGCGATCAGGGCGAGTGCCACTGCCTGCAGTAGCATGCCGCCGGTGATGAGGTGCTTTCGGCCCCACCGGTCCGACAGGGCCCCGGTGATGAGTTGTCCGAGTCCCCAGACGGCGGGGTAGATAGCGACGAGGGCGCCGACCTGCCGGAGGGTGAGTCCGGCGGACGCGAAGAGAATGGGGAAGATGCCCCAGGCGAGACCGTCGTTGAGGTTGTTGACGAGTCCGGCCTGGCTCGCCGAGGAGAGTGCGGGTTCATGGAAGCTGGTCCGGATGAAGACCTCGCCATCGGACAGGGTGCTCGGTCCTGCGTGCGTGGTGGCCTCTTGCATGGCATGAGGGCGTGTCTCGCGTACAGTGAGGGTGGACAGGCCGAGTCCGAGGGCGCAGAACGCGATGCCTAGGAAGAATGGCTCGGGGCGCAGCCCGGAGTGCGCGGCGATGTACCCGGTGGCGAGTGCGGTGAACGCGACGGCGAGGTAGCCGGCGGACTCGTTGAGGCCCATCGCAAGGCCGCGTCTGCCGGGCCCGACTAGGTCGATTTTCATGATGACCGTCGTGGACCAGGTCAACCCCTGGCTGATGCCGAGGAGGACGTTGGCGGCCACGACGATCCACCACTGCGGTGCCCAGATCAAGAACAGGGGAACCGGAACCGCGACCAGCCACCCGGCCACCAGCACAGGCTTGCGGCCGTAGCGTTCCGACCAAGTTCCGGCTAGATAGTTCGTGCCTGCCTTGGCCAGGCCGAACGCCAGGATGTAGGTGAGCACGGCCGTGTAGGAGTCAAGCCCGAACACCTCGCTGGCGAGCAGGGGCAGCACCGTGCGTTCTTGCCCGAGCATGCCGCCGACCAGAGCGTTGACCGCGACCAGGAGCCCGAACTGGGCTGCGTTCGCACGCAGCCCGAGCATCGACGGGCGCCGGTCGGGCGAGCCGGTCACCCGTAGGTTTCCAAGGTCTGGCCGTTGGCCTTGACCCAGTCCTCCGGTCCACCTTTCAGCACGCGTAAGTCTGAGAATCCCGCTCGGGCGAGAAGGCTCGCCGCGCTCATTGCCCGTTCGCCGTGCCCGCACATGATGACAGTCGGCGTCTGCCCTGACTTGTTCAACTCGTCGAGTCGCACATGGATGTCGCCGAGTTCGATGTGGACGGCGCCGGGCACGTGACCCGCCTGGAACTCTGCGCGCTGACGGATGTCTAGCACCCGCATATCGTTCGTGGGCGTCGCCTGGACCAGCGATAGCGATTCGGTGGGCAGCCCAGCGGCAACCCATGAACCGATGCCGCCGCCCAGTTCTCCCACGATGTTCCGGTAGTCGATCTTCGCCGCTTGCCAGAGCACCTCGTCGGGGTCCTGCTCGGGTTCACGGAGTACGACAAGCGGGCGGTCGTGCGGGGCGAGCCAGCCCAGCCAGCTGGCAAACGCGGGGCGAAGCGGGATGGACAGGGCACCTCGGGGGTGGGCCTCAGCGAAGGACGCGGCAGGGCGGACGTCGATGATCTGCCCGCCACCTGCGCATGCTGCGCGGACCTCGGCCGGATCCATCAGAGTCATCCGAAGGCGTGAGGGGAGCACCTGTGGGCCGCGGCGGTTCTCCTCACCGACCCTGAGGAAGTACGAAGGGAAGCTGCCCAGTGAGCCCAGCAACATCGCGACGAAGGCGTCCTCGTCGGGCGCGTCGAGCAACGGGTTTGCCGCACGCTCGGCACCGATCGTGCTGACCGCTCCCGCCCGAACGGCACCTGCGGAGCAGAACGAGCCAGCCCCGTGCGTCGGCCACACCAGCACCTCGTCCGGCAGAGCGGCAAGACGATGCAGGGAGCGGTACTGGGCTCGCGCCAGTTCCTCCGCCCGCTCCGCAGCGACCAGGTCCGTGCGTGCAGCCGAGCCCACAATCAGGGAGCCGCCGGTGAAAACCCCCACCGCGCGATCTCCGTCCAGCAGCAGGTAGGCCAGATGCTCGTCGGTATGTCCCGGGGTTGTCAACGCGCGCAGGAGGAGGCCGCCCAGGTCAACCTCATCCTGGTCCCCCAAACCCACATGGTCGAAGTCCCGGCGTCCCGACGCCGACGCGAGCACGCAGGCCCCGTCGCTCGCAGCGAGTTGCACGGAGCCGGACAGGAAGTCGGCGTGCAGATGGGTGTCCGCCGCGAACGCGACGCGCAGCCCCCGTCGTTCGGAGTCCGCTCGCATCCCGCGCAGGTCCAGGCACGCATCAACCGCTAGGGCCCGGCCGTCACCGAGATCCACCAGGTACGACGAGTTTCCCAGGCCCGTGTCGACGATGGGGATCGCGATATCGTCAGTCACAGGCTGGCTCCTCGGATTCGACGGTGAAGTGCTGGCATGTCCGCCCGGTGCCAGGCCCAAGGGGGCTCGGCCGTCACGCATCCACCTGAGGCGATGCTCAGGTGCTGACAGGGACGAGACGGCCATAGCTGCTACCGGCACCGGGGTACGGCAAGGCGTTGTCGGGCTCGACCGCTGAGCCTTCTCGCCCGCTCACGCGGGCTTCGCGTACGCCGCGATACCGGTGTCGAGCAGCACGCAGGGTTCGTCACCACTGTCCACGCGTCGTGTCGCGGCTCGATGACCAAGAAGTCGCCGGGACCGACCGTGGCCTCGTATCCGTCGTCGAGCTGGACGGTCATGCTCTTCGAGAGACAGATGCCGGTGTGCCGGGTCTGGCAGGAGTCCGTGCCAGCGATCGGCTTGACGTCGTTCGACCAGCGCCCAGCCTGGTTCGAAGACTCCGCGCCCGAAGGTGAAGTCTCCGAGTGTGACGACGTCCATGTGGCCGTGGTCCTTGAACGGACGCGTCTCCTGCGGGTGTCGATGTTGTGCTTCTCGCATCGGTGCATGGCTCCTCCTGGGCTTGAGTGGTCAGCTGGTTCTGGTGGCGAGCACGGAGATGCTCTTCACGCCATACTTTGCGCTGGCGTTGCGTGCCTGCTCTGAGATGAACGTGTAGGCGTTGACGCGAAGTCGATCAACGACGAACCCAGACGACTCGATGGCCTTTCGATACAGGTCCTGTTGAGCGGCACCTCCGATGCACGACGCCCAGAGGTCTGCGTTGCAAACGATGGACTCCGTGAGCGGCTGTTCGGTGACGATGTCGGCGATCGCGAGCCGGCCTCCGGGGCGCAGCGCGCGCGCCGCCTCTGCGAAGACCGCCTTCTTGTCCGGGCACAGATTGATGACGCCGTTGGAGATGACGCAATCTGCGGTCACGTCAGGAAACGGCAGCGCCTCAATCCTGCCCTCCCGGAACTCGACGTTTGTCGCGCCCCATGTCGCGGCGAGCACACGCGCCTTCTGCACCTGCTCTCGGGTGAAGTCGATGCCGACGACCCGACCGGTCGGGCCAACCAGACTCGCGGCGTAGAAGGCGTCCATGCCGGACCCGCTACCGAGGTCGACGACCGTGTCGCCTGCTCTAAGGTCTGCGAGGTCGAAGAAGTAGCCGACGCCGGCGAACGACTGCACGGCTCCTGTCGGCACGCCCGCGAGTAGGCTCGCGTCATAGCCGACCCGCAGCGCCACTGGCTGACCCAACTCGAAGTGGAACGCACCGTGAGGACGCTGGGCGACGTCGCGGTACATGTCCATGACCTTGGCCTCGAGGTCCTGCGTGTCCACGGTTGCGGTCATAGTCCGTACCTCCAAGTACTTCAAGTGATCTCTTGAATAAGACACCCGTTGGAGTGGTATTGTCAAGGGAACACTTGAATTGCTTACTCTCGGAGGTGACACAGGACGTGGCCGGCCATCACGCCAAGGCGGCGCTCTACGACACGTTGGCCGAGTCGGCCAAGGCGCTCGCGAGCGGCCGACGAGCCGAGCTCATCGACGTGCTCGCGCAGGGCGAACGGTCCGTGGACGAACTTGCCGACGAGATCGATCAGAGCGTCGCCAACACGTCGCAGCACCTTCAACGGTTGCTCAGGTCAGGTTTGGTGCAGTCGCGCCGCGACGGAGCGCGCATCTACTTCTCGCTGGCCGGTCCCGTCGTGTCCACCCTCTGGCAGACCATGCGGCAGGCAGCCGAACAGCACGTCGCCGGGCTGCAGCAGCTCGCCGACGACTATCTCGGTGACCGCAGCAAGCTGCGCACCATGACACGGAACCAGCTCCGCAAGCGGCTTCGCGACGGCGACGTCGTCGTGCTCGACGTACGTCCGGAGCCCGAGTACGCCGCAGGGCACATTCGCGGGGCCATCTCTATCCCGGTTCGGGAGCTTAGGTCCCGGTTGCGTGAGATCCCAGGCGATTCCGACATCGCCGCCTACTGCCGCGGTCCCTATTGCGTATACGCTGACGAAGCCGTTCGTCTCCTGACCCGCAGAGGTCTCGCCGCGGCACGGCTCGAGGACGGCTTCCCCGAATGGGCTACCGCTGGCCTCCCCACGGCGAGGACGGACCCGCAGGGGATGTAGCGCTGCCCGGCTGCGCAGGGGGTGGGTCATCCGTCGCCCTTCAGTGTTGACCCGGCATCCCTTGCTGGCCAACGCTGTCCGACCCGCCTGTCTCGCGGCGGTCTTCCATCTTATTCAAGGATTCACTTGACAACAGGGGCTCCTTGGGTGTCTTGTCAAGAGAACCGTTGAATTCATCCCGCGTACGAGTACGCCGGTGCGACCCAGGAGGATCAATATGAGCAACAAGGCAGTTATCAGTCTGACGACAGGGCTCGAAGACTCCGAGAAGGTGACGGTCGCTTTTCTGGTCGCGGTGGGGGCCGCCGAGAATGGACGTCCTACGTTGATGTTTCTCACCAAGGAGGCCGTCCGGCTGGCGATCCCACAGTTCGCTCACGCTGTGGCGTGCGAAGGTTGCCCGCCGCTTACCGATCTCATGGACCGGTACGAGAAGGCTGGCGGCCGCTTTTTCGTGTGCCCAATCTGCTTCGACGCACGGAAGCTCGACAAGGGCAACCTCGTGTCCAATGCTGAGATGGGGGGCACCGTCCCAATGTGGAACTGGATCGGCGACGAGGCCGCGACGACCTTCAGCTACTGACGTCGTCTGCAGTTCGTTCCGTCACCAGCCCGGGTGCTGTTTGACAGCCTGACGTCCGGTCAGCAGACGAGAACTGAGCCGATCCAGCCGGGTTCATCGCTGTCACTGCGCTCGATGGTCAGGCGTCCTTCTCGTCGCTCTCGCGGCCCAAGCGGGCTCTGGTTGTGCACAACGCAGGGCGGTGTTCATCGAACGTTCGACGGAGGGACGCCATAGTGATAGACCGACCTGTAGTGGTCTTCGATTATCGGCCTTAAGGGATTGCAGCGAGGATGCCCAACGCAGAGTTCCGTCCCGTGTCCCTGCCGGACGCGGTATTAGATGTCGAGGTCCACGGTACGGGTGAGCCGGTGGTGCTGATTCAGACTGCTTTGACGGCTGACGAGTTCTTGCCTCTTGCCCGCCAACCCGACGTGCGTGACCACTATCAAGTCATCCTGTATCACCGCCGCGGCTACGCAGGCAGCAGCCCCGTTCAGGGGCCGGGTTCTATCGAGCGCGACGCCCTCGACTGCCAACAACTACTCGCAACCCTCAACATCGAGCGCGCGCACGTGGTGGGAGTGTCGTACAGCGCCGCTGTGGCTTTACAGGTGGCCGCCACGTCGCCGGGTTTGGTGCACAGCCTGTGCGTCATCGAGCCACCGCCAGTGCACATACCCCGTGCCGATGAGTTCCTCGCCGCAAACGTGCGGATCGTTGAGGACTATCGTCTGCATGGTTCTGCGATGGCGCTCGATCGGTTTCTAGGTCGGGTCATCGGACGCCACTGGCGACGCGACATCGAGCGGCACGTTCCGGGTGGACTTGCTCAGGTTGAGCAAGATGCCGAAACTTTCTTCGCCACAGACATTCCGGCACTATTGGCATGGCGTTTCGGGGCAGAGGACGCACGGCGAATCAGTCAGCCTGTCCTGTGCATCGGGGGCACCGAGAGCGGGCCATGGTTCGAAGAGGCCCGACAACTCATCCTGGCATGGCTCCCGCATGCTGATAATGTGATGTTCGCGGGCGCGGACCATTCCTTGGCGCTCACGCATGCCCCACAATTAGCGGCGGCTACAAAGGCTTTCTTGGGCGACCACCCCATCGGTGCATAAAGCGTCTCCCGTGACCCCCTACCCATGGCCGCAGTCGCAGGATCTGCGAGGCACTGAGGCCTGACCGGAAGGACTTCGACCCGCAGGAGGCGCAAGCCGATGCCCGTCAGGCGTCTCTGCAATCTCATGTACCTCATCCGCGGGGTGGCCGGCGCGATCGTGGATACCTCGGACGGCCTCGGCAATTGGGTGCCTCCGATAAGCAGAACACGTGGCCGGTCTTGGGATCAACCCCCTGTGACGGCTCGGATAGTGCGCAGCTCGGCGATCCGAACGGGCCCTGCGACCACAGTTGCGGGCAGTTTCGCGAGTACTCGTTTGAGGCGGGGTCGGAAGCTGATCCGGTCCAGGGTGGCGCTGCGGCCCTGATAGAGGCCGACCCACAGCACACCGTCGGTGTCGTAGTGGAGGTTGTGCGGGAAGCCCGGCAGGTTCTCGGCGAACGAGTCCACCTGACCGGCCTGCGGGCCGGTCAGCCACAGCCGGGCGATCCGGTAGCGGTACTGGTCGGCGACGACAAGGAACCGTCCGGCCGGCTCAATCGCGTTCCCGTTGGCGAACGACAGCCCGTCCATGACGGTCTCCGTCGCATTGGTGGCAGGGTTCAGGGCGATTTCGCGGCCGTAGTCGCCAGCCTCGAGGCCTTCGAAGGTGCCGTTCGAGTTCCCGGCCGGTTGCTGCCCTGACAGCTGATGTAGATCGTGCCGTCGGCGGCTCCGCTTACCCCGTCGGGTCGCAGGAACGGGCGGCCGTCGATGAGGGTGCCCAGCGACATGAGCGTGTCGACCTGTCCCGAAGGACTCACAAGAAGGCTTCCGTGAGTCCAGTCGCAGACCAGCATGCTCCCATCTGGACGGAGCGCGAGGTCGACGGCGCTGCCGTGGGTAATGGCGTGCTCCACGACTCGTGGCGCGACGCCTCGAGTCACGTCGAGACGGACGATCCGACCGTCCCCGAAACTGCTGGCGTACAGGGTCCGGCCGTCCGCGGAGATCGCGAGGTCCTCCGGGCCGGCGACCTCACCAGCGGCCAGCACCTCGGCCGTCGCAAGCCGTCGGTTCGGCGCCAGCACACCGGTCATCGGCGGCGGGGCCGGCGGCCTCCAGCCGCGCGGGTTCACCGGTGTGGAGGGGCCGCCTCGCCCACCTGCGGCTTGTGATGGGCCTACTCCGACCGAGTCGAACCCGACGTGCTCACTCCGTCTCCTGCTTGAGCTGCCGCACGGCCTGGCGGGTTTTACACGGCAGCACCTGCACCCTCCGCTCACCCTCCTTCTCAATCAGGCGCTCGGCCACAACTCGGTTCCACTCTGCCCAGCTCGGCTGACCGGTTGGCCGGATGCCGCGCCCCGAACAGGTCGACCTCTTTGGTCATCCGGTGTCCGATGAGCCGGGCCATCCGGGTGGTGCCGCCCCCTCCGGAGGTGATGCCGACGTCTAACTCGGGCATACCCTACTCCGCGGAGCGGGCCACCACCACGAAGTCGCAGGCCCTGGTGATCTCGAGACGCCGCCGACGGCGAAGCCGCCACGACAGAGACCGAGGCCATGTCGAGCGCTTCGAGCACGTCCGCAGGTGATGGTGGCGTCGATGAAGGTGGCGAAGTTTGGTCATGTCGAGCACCAGCCCGAACAGGTCCAGTCCGAACACCTCGACGATCCAGGCGTTGACGGCGCGTTCGATCGCAGCCAGATGCTCGAGGCTGATCGACTTTCGGGTGTGCGCAATCGTTGCGTCATCTGGTCTGGGCGGGGCTCGCGGAGGATGGGCTTTTCGGAGTAGCGTGGACGACACGAATCGACATGGGTAAGAGATGTTTGACGGAAGGGAGTTTGACATGTTCGTTCAGGTGATCCAGGGCCATGTGTCC
>JACCUS010000071.1 GCA_013811715.1 Nocardioidaceae bacterium | reverse complement strand
TCGGCGGACATCGACGCCATCCCGTCGGTCAGCCGCCGCGGGATCCTCGGCACCGCGACCACGAGGACCGTCAGGAACGCCAGCCAGCCGAAGGCCACCACCGGGAACCACTGCTCCGGGCCCTCAGTCGGGTAGGGCAAAACGTTGCCCCACAGGTTGATGTTGGCGGCCATGCTGGGCGCCAACAGCGCGACCGAGATCCCGACTGCCTGCCAGACCGAGAGGCTGCGGCGCAGGCCTTGTCTGCTGTCCGTTGGTGCGGCCATGATGGCTCCTGGGTCACCTGGCGAGGCTGTCCCCCGACTCCTTACGCTTCGAGTGTGCTGGCGGCCAACCGCTTTGTCTACCGATGGCGTGCCGATGGTGGCCGGGGCCGCCGTACACCCGGCCGGCAGGAAGGAGCCCTCCTAGTGGATGTCAGCGAACGCGAGGCGCGGAGCAAGCAGGCCGAGGAGCTGGTGCCCGGGCTCGTCGACCAGGGCGTCGTGGCCGTTGCCGCGACATTCGTCGACAACTCCGGGATAACCCGGGTCAAGGCCGTGCCGGTCGCCCGGCTCCCGCACATGGCGGCGTGGGGGGTGGGCATCTCGACCAGCTTCGATCTCTTCCGCTGCGACGACTTCATCACCGGACCCGCCGACGGACGTGCGCCGGTCGGTGACCTGCGGATCATTCCCGACGTACGCCGGGTCGTACCGCTCGCGGCACAGCCCGGCTGGGCCTGGGCCCCCGCAGACCGCTACCAGCAGTCGGGTGCGCCTCATCCCCAGTGCAGCCGTCTCCTGCTTGACCGGCTGACGCATTCCGTTGCCGAGCAGGGGATCGCGGTCAAGTGCAGCTACGAGATCGAGTGGGTCGTCTCCGACGGTCCGGGCGACGACTTCGCCCCCGGTGTCGTCGGACCGGGCTACGGGGTGACGCGGCTCGTCGGCCTCTCGGACTACTGCCGAGACGTGATCACGGCCCTCATCGAGCAGGGCGTCGATGTCGAGCAGTTCCACCCGGAGTACGCGGCCGGCCAGCTGGAGCTCTCGGTCGCCGCCCAGGCCCCGGTCGAGGCGGCCGACACGTCGGTGCTGGTGCGCTCGACGATCCGTGCCGTAGGCGAGGAGTACGGGCTCCGCACGTCGTACTCCCCCAAGGTCGACGTCGCTGGGGTGGGCAACGGTGGCCACGTCCACCTGAGCCTGTGGCGCGACGGTCAGAACCTGATGGCCGGTGGCGACCGGGCGTTGGGACTCAGCGAGACCGCTGAGGCGTTCAGCGCCGGAGTGTTGACGAGACTGCCTGCCCTGCTGGCGCTGGGGGCGCCGAGCCCGGTCAGCTACCTGCGGCTGGTCCCGTCGCACTGGGCCGGCGCGTACGTCGCCTGGGGCCTCGAGAACCGCGAAGCCGCCCTGCGGATGGTGACCGGCTCGACCGGGAGCACTCCCTGGGCTGCCAATCTGGAGGTCAAGTGCTTCGACCTCCTCGCCAACCCCTACCTGCTGATGGCCGGACTGCTGGCCGCAGGGGCAGCCGGGATCGCCAAGGGCGCCGTCCTGCCCGAGCCTGTCGACATCGACCCCGCAGCGATGGACGAGCAGGCTCTAGCCGACGGCGGCATCACCCGACTGCCCAAGACACTGCGAGAGTCGCTCGACGCCTTTGTCGCCGATGAGGCGCTGACGTCCGCCTTCGGCTCGGACCTGGTCGCGTCTCTCGTGTCGGTCCGCGAGAGCGAGATCGAACTCTTCGCGCTCGCGAGCGACGAAGACCTGGCAAAAGCCACCCGCTGGCTGCACTGAAGTTCGGTTCATGATGCAGTCATGCGTACGACATTGGGAGACAGCCCGCTACGTTCGCCTGCGTCGTACGCCGCGCCGCGGCCGACTGGTCGATGGCCCACCGTCGCCTCGGCCAGGGCGGACCACGCGGCGTGGCGGCAGGGTCGGTCGCTGCTCGAGATATCGGATGCGCCCGTCGAGGTCGAGCTCGCGGCTCACACGCTCGACCGTTGCCAGCAACGCGAAGTTCATCTCGGCGAACGTCGCGTCGTCTCGCCGGTCGATCATCAACAGCTCGCTCAGCCGGGCCCTCGCCTCGTTCAACGCCTCCGACCCGCGCCGAAACTGTGCGGATTCGGTGAGATCCCGGTGAGGCTGCGCCTCAGCATGCAACAGCGCACCGAAGGCGCGCAGGGCCTCGGCCAGCTCCCGAAGCAGCAGGCTCACAGCGACAAGCTCGAGATCCCGGGTGAAGTCGTCCGGCTGTGAGCCGCGAGCCCGTCCGGCGTCCTCCAGCGACCGCAACATGCTGCGGACCGCGACCGCCGTGTGCTCGAGAGCCTCCAGGCCGTGGCGCAGCCCTGGGCCGAGATCGGGAGTCCCGAGGGCTCGCACGTTGAGCCGGCGACTCTCCTCGGCCAGCAGCAGCGCGCTGCCCACGCTGGGGATCTCATGCGTCAACCGTCGAGCCTCCCCCAGCCAGTGAGACGTGCGATCGACCAGGCGACCACCGTCTTCGAGAGCCTGTTCGAGATCGTCTGCCGCTGCCTCGAGGAGCCCGGCCAGTGCCTCGGAGAGGCCTTCGATTGCCTTGTCGGCATCCTCGGTGGCAACCCTGGGCGGGAAGAGCAGATTGGACAGTACGCCGACACCCGCCCCGACCAGCGTCTCGGCCATCCGTTGCCATGCCGCCGTCCCGGCGCCGCCAACACCCGCGCCGAGCACCAGCATGGCGCTGATCGGCACCTCCAGTGCGTTCGCGCCCAGTCGAAGGGCCTGGGCGATGAGGATCGACAAGGCGATCACGATCCCGAGACTCCACCACGAGATGCCCACCAACGATGAGAAGCCGACAGCGACGGCAACACCGGCCACGACGCTGACGACTCGCTGCACACCCGACGTCAAGAGGCTGACGGGCGTGAGCTGGACCACCAGGAGCGCGGTCAGCGGCGCCAGCAGGGCGTCGCTGTCGGGGAAGATTGCCCGGGCGATGACGTAGCTCGCGACCGCCGCCGCGGTGAGCCGCAGCGTCCAGGCGGCAGCCGCGCGGCCGCGCAGTCGCAACCGGGCCACGGTGTCATGTGAGAGCCGGCGCAGCGGCTCCACGGTCCAAGGCACATCCAAAGTATGTCGGAAGCGACGCCTGGCTCTGACGCACGTCGCTGCACCGGATTCGTCCGGCCGAGCCGCGCGTAGATGACCCGCGGCCAGTCGGACGAATCGAGGCGGGAGGAGCTCAGCTGCAGCCGCTGGTGCTACCACAGCCTTCGCAGACGTAGCAACTGCCCGCCGGGCGCATCTTGGTGCCGCACGTGAAGCAGAGCGGGGCGTCGACCTCCTTGCCGGAGATCGCCTCGAGGAGTTCCGCGCTGGTCCTGGCGGTGCCGGGCACCGGCTTGGCCGTCGACTCGACCACGGCCGCCTCGTCCGCGGAGACGTCCGGCGCGACCGAGGCGTCGGCGGCGGCCGGTGAGTCGGTCGACGTACCCGGTGCTGCCTTCAGCGCCTCCGCCTCCGGCACCTCACCGTTGGACTCATCGACCGCCGTCTCGTAGGAGCCGGTGTCGAGCTGGCGCTGCCGC
>JACCUS010000036.1 GCA_013811715.1 Nocardioidaceae bacterium | reverse complement strand
ACTCGCCGCTGTACCCGCTGGGGGTGAGGAGCGCGCTGCGGCTTTCAGGTGGGGCGGTGTAGGGCGACACAATCTTTGCAAACGGTGACAGCCTCGGAGAGGGTGAGAACGTCAGGTACGGCGGCGGCGGGCCGCGGTCGGATGCGGAGGACAGGTGATAACCGTGCACGGAACGAGTGGTAGCAGCTTGTCGGAGCCTGGCTGGGAACGGTTCCGCGCAGAGCTGGCGGCAGAGTTGGAGACGCTCGCTGATGAGACCGCGGTCGCTGATGAGATTGCGGTCGTCGTCGACGTAGCGCAGGCTCTGGGACCGACGGCTGTCCAGGCGCAGAAGTCATGGCTTTCCAGGCTGCGGCCGAAGCGGACCGAAGGCGGCCACCCGTACGTCCAGTTCGCGGCCAATGATGAGACGTTGCGCATGGAGGTGTCCAGCAACGAGTTCCTGGCTCCGCAGCATCAGCTCGACCAGGGAGCGGTCGGGATCCTCGAACGGCTCGGCTGGTCCCCACCGAATGCGATCGAGTCGCCCAACTTCTTCATCGACCGACCGCTCGCTCAGGCACCGGAGCTGGTCGGCATCGCCGTCCAGACACTCAGTGAGGTGTTCGGCGTGACGGATGCGGCAGCGCTCCAGATCAGGCGGGTCTGACGCTATGAGGGCACGCGGTCAGGCGTCGGGTAGGCCCGACGGTGACTCGATCACCTGCTGGGCCATCTCCCGGTCGGTCGCCGGGTGCTCGACGAGCGCCAGGATCCGGCTGGCCATGAACCGGGCCGTCCGCACCGGGTTGCCGCCGCGGGTGACCTCCGCCACCTCCACGATCCCGCGTCCGGTGTTGATCTCGACCCGCCGGCCGTTGCGGGTGGCGACCACGTCGTAGGTGCGGACGTCATCGCCCGCGTCGATGACGATCTCCACTCGGTCACCCCGCACCTGACCACCGTATCCCGGGCGCGCCAGCGAGCCGCGCGGTAGGCGGCCGGGAACCCATCAAGCGCTGGGCGCCCGCTCGGCGTCGGCTGCCCGGCGTCGCATGCCGGGGGTTTGGGGTAGAACGCCCGCCTCCTGTCACGCGGGGATTACCCCAAACCCGCAGGGTGCTTGCCGTCACTGGAGGCGTTGGAGCATCTCCACCAGGGTGGGTCGCCGGTGGTGCTCGGCGAGCAGCCGCTGCACGAGGGCGGCGAAGTCTTCATCGCGGTCGGCCGCGGCGGCGGAGGGTCGCAGCTCGCGCAGCAGCTTGACGCCGGCGCGGTAGTGGTCGACCCCGGTCGGCTGCAGCGTCTGGTCGATCAGCGCCACGTAGCCGTTGAACACGTCGCCGGGATGAGACTTGGCTCGGGCCTTCAGCAACCGATGGTGCAGGTCCGGCGACGGCTCGAAGCTCTGGGCGAGCTGCCACGCCGCCTCCACGTCGTCGTCGGCGAGCAGGCAGTTGGTGAGGACCTCCGGATAAGGACCGAGCACGACCCTGGCCTGGTCGACCTCCGCCTCCCAGCTGCCGTGTCGGCGGCAGAGCTGACGCAAGGCGACGTACGACGACACCGACGGCATCCGCTCCAGCCGCTGCCGGGTCACCGCGACGGCCGCCTCCTCGTCGCCACGCCGCAGGTACTCGTCGCGGGCCGCCTCGAACAGTGGGGCGGACATCGGGGTCAGCGGCGCCTCGGCGATGCCGCGCAGCGACCAGGCGAGCGCCTCGTCGTACATGTTCAGCTCGCGGAAGGCCTCCACCAGGCTCTGGTAGCGGTGCCAGTTCTGGAGGCCGTCGCCGATCAGCTCCACGATCCGCTCGGCGTCCCGGTCCAGGATCGCCAGCCGTTCACGCGACCTGCGCACCCCGAAGGACTCATCGCCGGCCGTGTGGCGCTCGTTGGCCTCCCGCCGGTAGGCCTCGATGCCCTTGCGGCCGAGCGCCTCGGCGTACCCGTCGACGTCGGCGACGAACCAGTCCTGCTGGTCCAGGTTGAACCGCAGCAACCAGCGGGCCAGCTTCGTCGGCGGGGGAGACGCGGAGCGGCAGGCCCACCGGTGTACGTCGAGCAGCTGCCGCATCGCGTCGCCGATGGTGCCCGACGAGTCGTCGGCCTTGCCGATGACTCGCAACAGGGCCTTGACCGCGTCCTCGATGATCGGCAGCGCCTGCTCGGCATGGCCGGCGCCGACCAGCCGAGCGAGTTCGTCGACCTGCCGACGCGCCGACGCGCCGTACTCGGCGGACTCGCGCCAGTCGAGGAAGCGTCTCCTGGTGCGCAATGCGGCGGTGATCTCCTCGCGCAGGACGCTCAGGTCTCCGGTGTCGCGGGCGGCCTGCCGGGTGAGCTCGCCGCGGAAGGATTCGTCGTCTCTTGCCCGTCGGGCGATCAGCTCCAGCAGCGCGTCGCGGTCGAGGCCGCTGAGCCAACGGTCGACCAGATCGGCCCTACCCGATTCGGCCTCGGAGTCGCCGTACGATGCCGACAGGGGCCCGCCCATGGCGGCGATAGCGACCGCGACGCAGTGCTTGCAGAGCTCGCCGTTCTCGCCCATGGGGCAGTCACAGGCCCATCTCGTGTCGGTCAGCTCGACCTGGTAGGGCTCACTGCCGGCGACTTCTGCCGTTACCCGGTCCGCGGTGGCCGCCAGGTGCCTGACGCGGCCCTCGGACCAGTAGGCGAGGCCGCGCTCGTGGATGGCCGGACCGACCAGTCCCACCAGGTCAGCCTCTGTCCAGTGCATGCGGCTCAGTCTGCCCCAACCAGGCTGACCGGTCCGAGGGAACGCTGAGCGCGAAGAGCAGCTGGACCAGTTCCGTCTCACGGATGGCTAACGAACGGAAGGCAATGCTGATAGCATTTGCTATCGAGGAGGTGCAGGTAGTGCCAGCCAGTCCCGAAGTCCGTCAGCGTCAGAAGCTTCGGAGTGCGGGAAGAACCGCCGGCCGGCTGCGAAAGCGGGCGTCGAGCATCCTCATCGAGGCGATCGAGGAGGCGGCCCGGGCAGGGCTCTCCCAGCGCGAGATCGCAGCGGCTGTCGGCCGCAGCCAGCCGGAGGTGTCGCGCCTCCTGCGGGCATCTCACCGGCAGGACCGGGGCAAGAGCTCCTTCACCCCCGCCTCACCACGTGGACGCGTATTGGCTGCACATCGAGACGAGGTCCTCCGGGCGGCGGCGGCCCGCAACCTCTCCAACGTCCGGGTCTTCGGCAGCGTGGCCTCAGGCCGCGACACGGCGGAGTCCGACATCGACCTGCTGGTCGACGTAGGAGAGGGAGTCGGACTCTTCTCCCTCGGCGCCCTCGAAGTGGAGCTGTCTGATCTGCTGAGTGCCTCGGTAGACGTCGTCCCCTCTGGCGGACTGAAGCCCCGCGTCAGGGAAGTGGTGCTAGACACCGCGGTCAGGTTGTGAGCAGGACACCGCAGGATCATCTGCACGACGCGCTGGACCATCTCGAGATCCTGGCCCGGCATATGGCCGCCGG
>JACCUS010000032.1 GCA_013811715.1 Nocardioidaceae bacterium | reverse complement strand
GAGCCGCAGCGTCCAGGCGGCAGCCGCGCGGCCGCGCAGTCGCAACCGGGCCACGGTGTCATGTGAGAGCCGGCGCAGCGGCTCCACGGTCCAAGGCACATCCAAAGTATGTCGGACGCCACGCGGTGGTCAGGTGGGCGTTCAGACGGTTTCCCGCGCGCCGGGCAAGGAGGGATCGTGTCCACAGCACCATCTGAGGTGGTGGGGCGGCCGATGTCGTGGCAGGAGTACGAGGGTCTCGGCGAAGACGTGCGCGGAGAGTACGTCGACGGGCGGCTGGTGATGTCCCCGAGCCCGACGCAACGCCATCAACAGCTCTGCACACGACCTCGTAGTGAAGTCGAACAAGTACGCCGAGATCGGGTTGCGGGACTACTGGATCGTCGACCCTCGCGACCATGAGGTGCATGTGTTCACGCTCGTCGAGAACGCCTTCCACCGCGTCGGCAGGCACGACTCCGGCGTCGTCGAGGTGCTACTGGCCGATCGCCGCCTCACCGTCGACATCGACCAGCTCCTGGCCTGACTTCCCGCTCTGCGGCTCGTCTGGACTCACTGCTCGGACGTCACGTACGCCGTGGCCTGCCTCACGAACTGGATGAGGTCGGTGCGGTCTCCGAGTCGGGCAACGACGATGTCGTCCGACACGTCGACGTACTCGTGGACCAGGACGTTGCGGAAGCCCACGGCGCGACGCATCGACGCGGCGAGGTCTGCGGCGAGCACCTGACGCGCGCCGAGCAGCTGAATCGCGTGCCCGTTGTCCTCGGGAGGCCCCCAGCCCTCGGCAGAGCAGATGTGCTGCGCAACGTCGACACATGCCTCTATCGCGGTGACGAACGTATACTTGATCCCCCGCATCCAGAGCGGATCAGACCGGCGTACGTCGTCGGCGTAAGCCTCGGCGTCGAGGACCGCGATGTCGTCGGAGACGCCGCGGAGGAGGCGGAGGAGGCGCACCTCGTCAACCACGCAACACGCTCGCGGCGAACTCGGCGTGGGAACGCCGGATGCGGGGCAGCTCGTCGAAGTAGATCTTGCGCGTCGTCGACTCCCACCTCACCCGACTGATGGGATCGTCCTCGAAGAGCAACTTCCCACGCGCCGCCACCCTGCCAGCCAGCTCCAGTGGTGCCCGGTCGAGCACGAGCAGGTCCACTGCGGTCGGCAGCAACACGTCGTAGCTCTGCGGCGCCCGCCCCGCGAAATGGGCCGCCACGTCGATGTCTGAAGAAGACGACGCCGGCCCGCCGTCGTTACGACTTCCGTGCAGGTAGCCGAAGACAGCACCCTCGTCTCTGAGGATGCCCACCGTCTCCGCGAGGACCGCCTCGACGTCACTACTTCTCACGCAGCCATCCTCCCATCAGAACGCACCCGCCGAGTGCGACCCGTCCCGCGGCCGCTCCGCGGGTTGAGTGACATCCCACATGTCTGGCACTCTGCGGCGCGCCTATCTCAACGGGCTGCCGCTGCTCTGGTTCGTCGGGGTGGCGCAGGGAAGGTACTTTGGCGGACCCCGGCGATCTCACGACTGGCTGACGATGCCGGCCCAGAAGGAGCGGCGCAGCGCCAGCTTGAGATGGTTGGCGTAGGTGTCGAGACCGTGGTCGAGACCGAAGCTGAGCAGATCGGCGTCCACGGCGCGCGGGATGTTGCCCGAATAGCCCCGGTCGTGCCGCTCCCGCACGCCGCACCTGGTCGGCGTCGGCCGCCTCGCGCCACCTCACGGCGTACGTCATGCCGAGCGTCGGTGCGGCCGTGGGGCTGACCGGCGCGTTGTAGGCGTCGCGGTTGAGGTCGTACAGCGGCGAAAAGTGCTCCTCGGCACCGGAGGCCAACACTGCTGGCATCTGCGCCGAAAGGGACTCCGGCGGTTGCGCCGGTGCGGGGGCGTCGTCGCCGGGGCCGGGCGATGCCGCGGCCGGCGGTGCGGTCGCGGCTGCATGCGTCGTCTTCGCCAACACCGCCGGAGTGGGCGCGGGCTCGGGGACCGCGTCATCCCCGGCTGCTGCCGGCTTCAGGAGCCGACAATCCGTGCACCCCCACGCTGGGTCGGCAGTCCGCGGCTTGCTGAGTGTGCCGAGTAGAGGCTTGTGGTTGAGGGTCCCTCACGCCTCGAGCCTGATCGGCCGTATCCCCGATGGGCTCATGGTCACGGCCCACGGCCCGGGTCCTCGTTTCACGATCTCTCGGTTGAGGCGTCTTCGTGCCTGAGGAACACCTCGACCTGGTCCTGCGGTCCGAGGTCCCGCTTGGCGCCCAGCCAGACCGCACGGATCCCCAACTCTCGATACAGGGCGAGCTCGGCGGGGGTGGTGCGGATCCGGCGATCGCGCGTCAACACAAGCAGATCCAGCCGGGCCACCCCTCGCATCCACTCACTGTCGTGCGTACCCAAAGGCACGTCCGGCAGGTCGTCGTGCCCGGGGTGGACGATGTCGATCCGGCCACGCCGGATCATCAGCTTTGCGAAGCCCAGCAGGTTCTCGTCCGCGAAGTACCTGAACGTCTCGGGCGGCACGGTGATCTGGGCGGCGCTCAGGCCGCCCGGTCGCGACCCGCGATCATCTCGAAGCGCAGAGCCTCGTCGACCTGTTCGGCGGTCAGCTCGTACAGGTCGGCCATGTCGTCTCGGCTAGTGCCGGCTCGATAGTCCTCGGCCAAGACATCGGTGCGCACGCTGCGGACCGCCGGTTGGCCGAACGCAAACTCGGGATCCATCACGACACCGCGAGTCCGGACTTCGGGATGGAGACGGCGCGCGATGTCGTCCGCGTACTCGACGGTGTCGTAGAAGCGCTGTGCGCTCCGGCTCAACATCAGCTGGTCGTTGCGCACGACGACGAGGAGCATCGGAGAAGCCAGGCCGACCTCGTCCTGGACGACGCGGACCAGCTCTCTGCCGTCGACGTCGAGCCAGGGCCGAGCGCGGGCCAGCGGATAAGATCCGAACTCGCTGCGGAGCTTCACGATCGCCGGCCGCATCCGCTGGACCGGGACGTCCCGCTCGCGGAACTCAGACAGCAATCGCGCCTCGACCATCTCTCCCCAGGTCACCACGTCCTGTCCAGCGGGCTCCGGGCGCAGCACCGGGGGGTAGAAGACGCCACCGCGGGTGTACCCATCGAGCCAGCGTCGCGCCGTCCCGGCTCGCAGCCCGACGAGACGATCCACGTCGGCGTACGCGTAGATGGCTCGGTCGAGCAGGGACTCACTCACGCACTCATCATGGCAGGTCGCTCCCACAATCCTCTCAGACATTCATCGGCCACGACATTGGAGGCTGCCCGGTGGCGTCGACGATCTCGGCGTTGCCGGTGAGCAGGGTGCTGAGCTCGTTCCACTTCACGTCAGCGCCAAGGTTGCGGACCCTTCTCGCCGAAGACCGTTGCGGACCCTTCTCGCCGAAGACCATCGCCTGCCCGACGGATCCGTCTGCTGCCCGGAACGTGACCGTGCAGGCCGAATCTCCGGCATGCTCAGCCGCCAGAATGGTGACGGACCCGTCACCGCGCAGCCCGTCGACGCGCGCCCCGGCGACGAGTTCCGCAAGCTGCACGTCGACCCTTTCGTACTCGATGACTCTCGCTTGCACAGTACTCACGATCGCCGACACGGATCAGGATCGCGCGAGTCGCCCTGCGGTGAGAATCTGCCGCTCACTCGTGAGAATCAGTCGCCGTTCGATGAGAAATCTGTCGCCTTCTCCTGAGACCTGTCATCAGCTGCAGCCGCTCGTGCTCCCGCAGCCTTCACAGACGTAGCAACTGCCCGCCGGGCGCATCTTGGTGCCGCACGTGAAGCAGAGCGGGGCGTCGACCTCCTTGCCGGAGATCGCCTCGAGCAGCTCCGCGCTCGTCCTCGCGGTGCCGGGCACAGGTTTGGCCGTCGACTCGACCACCGCAGCCTCGTCGGCAGAGACGTCCGGCGCGACCGAGGCGTCGGCAGCGGCGGGTGAGCCGGTCGACGTACCCGGTGCTGCCTTCAGCGCCTCCGCCTCCGGCACCTCACCGTTGGACTCATCGACCGCCGTCTCGTAGGAGCCGGTGTCGAGCTGGCGCTGCCGCTCCTCGGCGGTGTAGATACCGAGCGCCGCCCGCGACTCGAACGGCAGGTGGTCCAGCGCCAGCCGCCGGAAGATGTAGTCCATGATCGACTGGCTCATCCGCACGTCCGGGTCGTCGGTCAGGCCGGCCGGCTCGAACTTCATGTTGGTGAACTTGCTGACATAGGTCTCCAGCGGGACGCCGTACTGCAGCGAGATCGAGATCGCCATCGAGAACGCGTCCATCACCCCGGCCAGCGTCGAGCCCTGCTTGCCGAGCTTGAGGAACACCTCGCCCAGACCGTCGTCGGGGTAGGAGCCGGCCGTCATGTAGCCCTCGGCGCCGCCGACGGTGAACGACGTGGTGCGCGACGGACGCGACTTGGGCAGCCGCTTGCGCACCGGACGCTCGACGACCTTGACCACCTCCACGGCAGCAGCGTCGGCGGCGGAGTACGCCTTGTCGGCGCCCTTCGCCTTGCCGTCCTGCAGCGGCTGGCCGACCTTGCAGTTGTCGCGATAGACCGCCAGCGCCTTCAGGCCGAGCTTCCAACCCTGTCTGTAGACGTCGGCGATCTCCTCCACCGTCGCCCGCTCGGGCAGGTTCACGGTCTTGCTGATCGCGCCCGAAATGAAGGGTTGAGCAGCCGCCATCATCCGCACATGACCCATCGGCGCGATCGCCCGCTCCCCCATCGCGGTGTCGAACACCTCGTAGTGCTCGGTCTTGAGACCCGGCGCGTCGATGACGTGGCCGTGCTCTGCGATGTACTCCACGACCGCCTCGATGGTCTCGCTCGTGTAGCCGAGCTTGGTCAGCGCCCGCGGGACCGTCTGGTTGACGATCTGCATCGACCCGCCGCCGACGAGCTTCTTGAACTTGACCAGCGAGAAGTCCGGCTCGATGCCGGTGGTGTCCGCGTCGAGCATGAACGAAATCGTCCCGGTAGGCGCTAATACTGAGGCTTGGGCGTTTCTGAAGCCTTTGTCCGCTCTCACGTCCACCACCTTGTTCCAGGCCTTGGTTGCCTCCCGCTGCACGGCCTTGTCCCACGGGTGGATCGTGCGGATCGCGTCGTTGGCGGCCGCATGCTTGCGCATCACCCGGTTGTGGGCGTCGGCGTTGCGCGCATAGCCGGCGTACGGGCCCACGACCGTGGCGATCTCGGCCGACCGTTTGTACGACGTGCCCGTCATCAGCGACGTGATCGCCGCAGCCAGGGTGCGCCCGCCTTCGGAGTCGTAGCCGAGACCCATCGCCATCAGCAGCGCGCCGAGGTTGGCGTAGCCGATGCCGAGTTGGCGGTAGTCGCGGGTGGTCTCGCCGATCGCGTCGGTCGGGAAGTCCGCGAAACAGATCGAGATGTCCATGGCGGTGATGACCAGCTCGACGCATTGGGCGAAAAGCGGCGCGTCGAATGAGCCGTCGTCCTTGAGGAACTTCAGCAGGTTGAGCGACGCCAGGTTGCACGAGCTGTTGTCGAGGCTCATGTACTCACTGCAGGGGTTACTTGCGGTGATGCGGCCCGTCTCGGGGTTGGTGTGCCAGTCGTTGATGGTGTCGTCGTACTGGATGCCCGGGTCGGCACACGCCCACGCCGCCTGCGCCATCTTGGCGAACAGCTCGCGCGCGTCGACGGTGTCGATCACCTCGCCGGTCTGCCGGGCTCGCAGCCCGAAGTCGGTGCCCTCCTCGACCGAGCGCATGAACTCGTCGGTGACGCGCACGGAGTTGTTTGCGTTCTGGTACTGCACGCTGTGGATGTCGGCGCCGCCGAGGTCCATGTCGAAGCCGGCGTCGCGCAGCGCGCGGATCTTGTCCTCCTCGTGCGCCTTGGTCTCGACGAACTCCTCGATGTCGGGGTGGTCGACGTCGAGTACCACCATCTTCGCGGCCCGTCGGGTGGCGCCGCCGGACTTGATGGTGCCGGCGCTCGCGTCGGCGCCGCGCATGAACGAGACCGGGCCGCTTGCCGTGCCGCCGCTGGAGAGCAGCTCCTTGCTGGAGCGGATGCGCGACAGGTTGAGCCCTG
>JACCUS010000016.1 GCA_013811715.1 Nocardioidaceae bacterium | reverse complement strand
GAAGCTGAAGCGACCATTCGGTTTCGGCGTATGGAGTGCGTACGTGCTGGGCGTGGACGAGTACGGCACGTGGCTCTATACACCGCCCGGATCCCTCTACTGCGGTCATGACGGCGAGCGCATGGATGTGTGCGACGTGGCCCAAGACAGCGCTGGAGCAGGTAGGCCCATCGTGCAGCTCGTCGCACCTGGTGCCTGGTGGATCGCTACCTGGTATCCAGTCACCGAAGCGCGTGTCGTCACCGTCGACATCTGTGCCCCAGCGGTCCTTGCCGGGCGGACGTGGTCGTACGTCGACCTCGAGCTCGATCCTTGGCGAAGCGTCGACGGCGGGACGAAGCAGTCCAGGCGATCGCAGCCGCCGCGGTCGAGGACTTCCTGCGGCTGGGCGTCGAGCCATTCGGGTGTGAAGGGGCGATGAGGCTCATCACCGCCCAGGAAATGGCTCTGCCGCCGCTGCTCAGCGAACCTGCGGATTGAGAACGTTCGCCGTAGCTTGACGCAGTCAACGCATCCGCGTCACACCGCCGCTAGCGAGCGCATCCCCGTTCGAGCATCTTCAGTCGCTCAACGTGTCCGGGTAAAGGCGGAAGCCCTTCCACTCCTTATGCGGGAAGGAGCGGTAGAAGGCGCCGGCGTCCTCGGTGACCAGGTCCATCCGTGAGGCGCCGGTGGCACGGAACAGCTCGTTCACCAGGTTACGGGCGATACCGCATCGCCGGTGCGTCTCGGATACGCCCACCTGCGATAGGTAAGCCGCTGCCTCGCCATCCGTGAAAGCCTGCGCGAAACCGACGAGTTCTCCGCCGTCAATCGCCACGACGGTGCAGACGCCGGGCGCTGAACCTCCACGAGCAGCGACGTCTGCGTCGGAATAGGTCGGCCAGCCGAGAGCACGGCACAAGGCGGCGACTCCCGCCGCGTGCTCAGGCTTGAACTCCATGACGACCACCATTCGAGCGAACCTAGTCTAAAGCTCTCGTGTACCGCGCCGACGCCCAAGCCTGACCTGTCCCGCGTCTTACCGCTGCAAGCGGACCCTCGTTTGAGCTCCGACGGAGTTGCCGGTCCGGACCACCGGCATCATGCCGAAATGAGTGCGTTGCTCGTGTTGCCGATGAGCACCCATCATGACTGTATGGACACGCCAGAGATCCCTGTGCCCGGGGCCGGATTGCTGGCTGCATCCGGCTGTGGAGGTACGCGACTCGCCGATTGCCGGTCGGGGCCTCTTCGCTAGGTCCAGGATCAAGCAGGGCGAAGGGGTGTCTAGGCTCGGGGGCAAGCTCGTGAGCACCGCCGCACTGCACGAGATCCTCATGCGGTCCACGCATTACGTGGACACGATCGTCGTTGATGACGGTGTTCATCTCGTGCTGCCGCCGCGCCGACCCAACGGCTGTGGCAACCACTCCTGTGACCCCAACCTGTGGTGGGACGGTCCCTACGACTTGGTCGCTCGACGCGACATCGACCCTGGTGAGGAACTCACCAGCGACTACGCCGCATCGACGACAAAGGAGTCCTGGACGATGCGCTGTCAGTGCGGCGCACCAGGATGCCGATCCCTGATCACCGGTTCGGACTACACCACCACTGATCTCGTCGCCCGTTACGAAGGGCACGTCGTGCCGGCCGTCCGACGGGCAAATGCGAGCAAGGAGTGCCAACCATGATTCTGCCGAAGGTCCGGGACCCTCGCTTCGTGACGATCCGCCGCGGTGGGACTCTCACCGATTCGGATCACCACCTTCTCGCTCTGTGGGCAGCATCGTGCGCGGAGCACGTCCTTCCCTTCTTCGCATCAGTTCACCCAGAAGACCCTCGACCGCGTCGGGCGATCGAGCATGCCCGCGCCTGGGTGCGTGGCGAAGTCAAGATGATGCAGGCTCGTGCGGCGGGCGGCCATGCGATGGGCGCCGCCAGAGACCTGCGTGGTGCAGCAAGGTATGCCGCGTACGCCGCTGGCCAGACCGGGGTTGTCGCACACGTCGCCGCGCATGAGCTCGGCGCGGCCGCCTATGCGATCAAGGCCGCACGCGCTGCCGCACCGAAAGGCGAAGGTGGGGCCGCGGGTCGACTCGAGTGCCAATGGCAGCGTGACCAACTTCCGACAAGGATTCGCGAACTCGTACTCGACGACCAGCGGTTGCGAAACGACATCTGCTGGTCGGTGTTCGACCGCTGAACGCACTGATTCAAAGATGTCCGGCCTCGGCCACGCAGAGTCCGTGAGTCTTACCGTCGCGTCAGGGATTTGCTCACGCCGCGCGTCTCGCCGGGGAGTCAGGCGACTGTCATCGCCACGTTGAGCGGACGGTCCAGGAGTTTCGCCAGGGCCGTGGCGTCCTGGTCGAGGGCGGTGCGCGCCACTCGACGGGACTCCTTGAACCATGCGATGTCCAGGCGCTCGCCGCGTAGCGTCCACGTGCCGGCCACGACGCCACGGGAGACCACCAGATTGGCCGACCGGCTCACGGCTTCCCGGCGGGCGGGAGGCACGACGCGTGTGTCGGCGCTGCCGGGGGCCATCACCCAGGGATCGCGGCCCGGCAGTAGCCGGACGGCGGTGGAGGCCGGCGTCGTGCGCAGGTCGTCGAGGTCCTCCCGGAGCGCTAGGACACGGTCGCCGTCGATCGTGACCTGCTCGCACTGCTCATCGAGCTGGTCCAGCCAGCGGGTGATGGCCTGCCGCTTCGCCCCGAGTCCTTTGCCGAACCAGTCGTGGACCCGGTCCGGGGTCGCCGGACCGTAGATGCGGAAGTAGGCCGCGACCACCGTCGGCCCGGCCTCGTCGATGTCGGGGATGCCGGCCCAACCGGGCACGTCGTCGAGCCGCAGGAACGTTGCCTCGCCGTCCCGGACCGGCCCGAGGCCCATGTCGCCCTGCCAGGTGAGTGGTTTGAGCAGGGTGTCGTTGCCCTCGGCGACGATGGTGCGCAGGTGCCGGTAGCGGCTGCTCCGGCCGAGCGCGGCG
>JACCUS010000011.1 GCA_013811715.1 Nocardioidaceae bacterium | reverse complement strand
CCCCACGACGCGCCGGCCGGTCTCGCGCGCAACCGGGATCGCGACGCGGCCGTTCCCGACCGCAAGCTCGACAAGCAGTCCGTCGGCTTCGCGCGCGAGCTCGACGTAGAACGGCACATCCTCGGTTATCTGGGCCGACCAGTGCTCGTACCGAACCGCGAACGCTTCAGGCCAGCTCACACCACGATGCTATGGCAAAACACATGTTCGATTCTGTGGAAATCCCATCTGCGTTTCCGCACGCATTGCACTGCTCCCGTTGTCGAACTAGGCCGCGATAGCGTGGCAGACCGAGGAGGTGGCAGGTGCTCGATCTGGTGATCCGCGGCGGCACCGTGTACGACGGCGACTCGGACCCGCTGCAGGCCGACGTCGGGGTCGCCGGTGATCGAGTGGTCCGTGTCGGCCGGGTGGACGCCGACGCCGGCACGGAGATAGACGCGACTGGCAAGGCCGTCTGCCCCGGTTTCATCAACGTCTTGTCCCACTCCTATTTCACGGTGCTGCACGACCCGCGGTCGCTGAGCGAGCTCGCCCAGGGGGTCACGACACAGATCTTCGGCGAGGGCAGCGCCATGGGGCCGCTGACCCCGGCAATGCGTCGGCAGCTGGAGGACGCCAACAGCGAGTTGGACATCCACGTGGAGTGGTCGCGGCTCTCGGAGTACCTTCGGCATCTGGAGCGCGGCGGCTGCTCGCAGAACTTCGCGTCGTTCGTCAGCCACGGCACCGTGCGTCCGTTCGTGATGGGGTACGACGATAGGCCCGCGACCCCCACCGAACTCGACGAGATGTGCAACCTGGTCGCCGAGGAGACGGCCGACGGCGCGCTCGGACTGGCATCCGCGCTGATCTACCCGCCGGAGAGCTACGGGTCGACCGAAGAGCTGATCGCGCTGTGCCGGGCGGTCGCGACGTACGACGGCAAGTACATCTCGCACATCCGAAACGAGGGAGCCCAGCTACAGGGCGCGATAGCGGAGTTGGTGCGGATATGCCGGGAGGGCGGGTTACCGGCGGAGATCTACCACCTCAAGGCGTCGGGTCGAGCTAACTGGCATCGCATGGATGGCGCCCTCGAGCAGGTCGAGGCGGCACGCCGCGAGGGACTGCCGGTGACGGCCGACGTCTATCCGTACACCGCCAGTTCCACCGGCCTCACCAGCATCGTGCCCGACCGCTTCCACGAGGGAGGGCCGGAGGCTCTGTACGACCGGCTCGCCGACCCGCGGACGCGCGAGGAGATCCGCCGAGCGCTGCTCGACGAAGACGGTTGGGGCGACACGGAGCACTCCGACGACATCCTCGTGCTGGGCCTACGACGAGAGGAGCACCGCCGGCACCAGGGGTCGACCCTGACGGTTGTGGCGGACGACCGCGGCGTCGAGCCGGTCGACGCGGCGCTGGACCTCATGCGTGACGACCGCTCGCGAGTGAGCGTCGCGTTCTTCTCGATGTCGGAGGACAACCTTCGCGAGCAGATGCGACGGCCGTGGGTGGGTTTCGGCTCCGACGGAGCCTCGATGGCTCCCGAAGGGGCTTTCGTCCGCACACCGGTGCATCCTCGCGCGTACGGCACGTTCGCCCGGGTTCTGGGTCGGTACGTGCGCGAGCAGCGGGTGCTGTCGCTGCGGGAGGCGGTGCGCCGTATGACCGTGCTGCCGGCGACGAAGCTGGGGCTGTCGGGGCGAGGCCGTTTGGCGGAGGGGTACGCGGCCGACGTCGTCGTCTTCGACCCGGACACGGTGGCGGATCGGGCGACGTTCGAGCACCCGCATCAGTTGGCGGTCGGCGTCTCCGACGTCATCGTCAACGGTCAGGTGGCGGTGCGGAACAGCCGGTCCACCGGACGCATGGCAGGGCGGGCCCTGTACGGCGCCGGGAGGAGACGGTAGAAGCGGCGATTCGTCCGGAGTTGACTTGGCGGCGTCTGATGGGTACTTGAGGGAGGTGACCGTCCCGTCGTATCTCAAGAGCAAGCTCGACTCCGCCAAGCAGCGGCTGACCGATCCCGTCGTCCACGCCGACCTGATCCAGATCGTGAAGACCGTCATCGCCGTGGTGGTGGCCTGGTTGATCGCGGTGAAACTGGTCGATCTGCCGCAGGCGTTCCTCGCGCCATGGGCCGCGCTGCTGACCGTGCACGCCACCGTGTACCGGACCCTGCGCCGCGGGGTCCAGCAGGTGGGCGCGAACGTGATCGGAGTCCTGCTGGCCTTCGTGGTCGCGATATCGATCGGCGTCAACTTCCTTACCTTCGGCTTGGCCGTGCTGGTGGCCCTTGTCGTCGGTCGGCATCGGGTGCTGGCCGGCGAGGGCGTGACAGTGGCGACCACCACGTTGGTTGTGCTCACCTTGGGCTACAGCCAAGACAGCGAGATCTTGGCCGCGCGGCTGCTCGACAGCGCCATCGGCATCGCGGTGGGTGTCGTCGTTAACTTCCTGGTGTTCCCGCCTCTCAACGACCGCAGCGCGGCCAAGCAGGTCGACGCCGTCGACGACGAGTTGGGTGCTCTCTTCAATGACCTCGCGGCGGACATCGAGGCGGGGTACGACGAGGAGGACGCCGAGGTCTGGGTGAACAGGACCCGCGACCTCGACGGCGACATCGACCGCGCCTGGGTGGTCGTCGACGAGGCCGAGGAGAGCGGTCGGCTGAACTTCCGGATGCGCCGGGTGGGAAGCGGCGATGGGCCGAACTTCTCCGAGGTGCTGCACCGGCTCGAGCAAGCGGTCGCGGAGACCCGCAGCATGGCCAGAACCCTGCAGCGTGAGACACGGGATGCGTCTCGCTGGGCGCCGGAGTTCCGTGCACGGTGGCTCGACATGGTCAAGGAGCTCGGGGAGGCCATCTCGGCGGCCGACGCCAACCGGTTGCACCAGATGCGCGACCGGATAGAGGACCTGCGGGTGAGCCTGTCCTCGCAGCTGTTCGCCGACCCCTGTTGGCCCGTTTACGGCGCGATGCTGGTCAATCTGCGCAACATATCCGGGGCCATGGACGTGGTGGCCGCGGCGCAGCCGGTCGTCTCGCCCCGCGACCGCGCCAAGACCGCGCGCAACGCAAAGGATGCGACGGTGAGCCGGCCATAGCCAGCCGAGCGCCTCACTTGTTCCGGCCGACGGAGCGCTAGGACGCGGCCAGCCGATCCCTTCGGGTTGGCCCACACAACGACTACTATCGAGCTTAGGAGAAATCGGACTCGCTGAACCGACCCGACGGAGGAGACGATGGACGGCATGGGCGGCGGCATGATGCTGTGGATGGTGGTGTGGGGGCTGGTCGGCCTCGCCGCGCTGGTGCTGGCAGTTGTCGGAATCGTCTGGCTCGTTCGGCGCATCGATGCGGATACCAGGTCGAGCGAGCCACGCAAGTCCGCGGACTCGCCGGAGGAGATCCTGCGGCGCCGCTATGCCGCCGGCGAGCTCGATGAGGACGAGTACCTCCGCCGGCAGTCCGGTCTCGGGGCGTAGCTCCAGTTCACAGCGGCACCTGCCAACCGACGATGAGCCCCTGCAGATCCACCGGTCGCGCCTGCCGTGGCAGCGATGAGAAGTGCGAGGAGCAGCGGCCCGGACAGTACGGTGTCCGCCGCGCTGTTCGCGACCGTCGCGATCACACTCTGGATATGCTTTTCTCGGGTGCGGCAGTGACCCGGGCAACTGCTATGCCGGGTAGAGTAAGCGGGTTCTGCGGACCCATGGCAGGTCCGTATCCCGGTAAGGGAAAGGGGTGCCGTGCGGCAGCTGGGCGAGTTGGAGGCCGTGGTGATGGACCGGCTGTGGACCTGGGACCGGCCAGTGCCGGTGCGTGCGGTACTCGGAGACTTGCAACGTGACCGGGCCATCGCCTACACGACCGTGATGACGGTGCTGGACAATCTGCACCGCAAGGGCTTCGTCACGCGGGAGAAGGACGGCCGTGCCTACCACTACCACGCCACAACCACCCGAGAGCAGCACACGGCCGCTTTGATGGAGCAGGTTCTTGCGGGCAGTAGCGACCGGGGTGCGGCGCTACTCCACTTTGTGGAGCGGATGCCGGCCGAGGAGATCGGCCGGCTGCGTGAAGCGTTGAAGGGGTTCGGTCCGGATCCGGAAGAAACGTCCCGGTGACCGCCCCCCTCCTCCTCTTGGGGCTCGCTCTTGTCGTGGGTACCGTCGGGGCGCGTTGGCTGCGCAACGCCGGGTGGACGCAACGGGCGCCGAGGCTGGGGATCCTGGCTTGGCTGGCCCTGACGGCTTCAATCGTGCTGTCGGTGACGCTGGCCGGGGTGGCGCTGGCGCTGCGGGCCGTGCCGGCCACGACGAACCTGGCTGACTTGGTGGGCGCCTGCGCGATGGCGCTGAGGCTGCATGACGCAACGCCGGGCGGAGTTGCGGTGGCCGCTGCAGGCGTGGCTGTGGCTGCCGTGGGCATGGGCCGAATTGCCTACTGCCTTGCCGTGGGCTGGATGGCCGCGCGGCGAAGCCGTGCGGTCCACCGACGCGGGCTGGAACTGGTGGCGCATGCGGATCCGGCCTCGGGTGCCCTGATCGTGCGTCACCCGACGCCCGCGGCTTACTGCTTACCGGGTCGGCGCGGTGACGTCGTACTCACCACCGCAGCCATGGTTGCTCTCGACGTCGGGCAGCTGGCCGCGGTGCTGGCGCACGAGCGTGCCCACCTGCTCGGTCGTCACGATGTTGTTCTCAGTTTCGCGAACGCGCTGCGCGCCGCGTTTCCGTTCATTCCGGTGTTCGCGACAGCACGCGCCGAGCTGGGGCGGCTGGTGGAGATGCACGCCGACGACACCGCCCTCGTAGGCAGCGACCGCCGGGTGCTGGCGTCCGCCTTGGTGGGACTTGCCGGAGAGCCACACCCGATCGGCACGCTCGGGGCTGCGGGCGAGGCGGCCGTGGCCCGTGTCCGTCGGCTGGTACAGCCCGCGACGCCACTCGGAGCGCTGCCCTCGCTGCTCGCCGCTGTGGGAGCACTTGCTCTGGTGGTGATGCCGCTGGTGATCGCCGCCGCGCCCGCGGTATCTGCGGTCGCGATGGGCTACTGCCCGCTAGGTCTTTCCGACCTCACCCTTCGCTGCTTCATCGCGCAGTGAGGCGATCTCCCGACGTAGCCCGCGGATCTCCTCAGCGTCTCGCTCCTCGGAACAGCAACGACGCCCGCGGCGCAGCGGTCGCAGGCAGCACATGTAGGTGAGGGCGACCGCCGCGAGCAAGACGGCTACGGCCAGTGCGGTGTCAGTCACCGGCGCCTTGGGGTTTCGGACACCCGGTCGGGCGGCGAGATGGCGGTGTCGTCTCGCTGGACTTCGCGCAGCCGCTCCACCTCGGCGTGGAGCTGTGCCAGCTCCGACCCGTGCCCCGTCGTTGCGTCGTCGTCCTGGTGTCTGCCGCGCATCATGATCCACATCATCGCGCCCATGCCCACCGGACAGGCCAACACGGCCAAACCGTAGAGGACCTCATTCACTCTGATCTCCCTTCACCCGCGGAGCGGTCGCCGCGTGCTGCAGCTCCCTCACGACTACTAATGAC
>JACCUS010000512.1 GCA_013811715.1 Nocardioidaceae bacterium | reverse complement strand
CCTCCGTCGAGACCGGCATCAGCCCCACCGACCCGGCACGGTCGGCCTCGGCGACCCCGGGGTCGTGGGGGACGACGCCGGCCAGCTGGATGCCCTCGGCAGCCAGCGCGGTTTCGAAGAAACGGCTGTCGTCCGGTGTCTGCGACTTGTTGCCCACCGCCAACACGTGACGAATGCCCAGCTCCTCGGCGAGGGCGGCGGTGCGCACGGCGGTGAGGACCGACTTACGGGTCGGCTCGCAGACCACCACGAGGACGTCGGCGTAGGCGAGGGTCCCGCCCGAGCGGCTCAGGTGCTCCAATCCGGCCTCCATGTCGACCAGGGTGACGTCGACGCCGACCAGGGCGTCTGACAGCAGGCTGCGGACCGTGGCGTGCCCACTGCAGGTGCAGCCGGCGCCGGCCTCGGTGACTCGGATTGCCGACAGCAGGGTCGGCCCGGCCGGTGTCGAGCGGCCGTAGTCGCTGACGAGCGCGGCGGCCGACGGCCCGCCGCCCGTACTGACCAGGGCCGCCCTCGGCAACACCGGCACGGCCTCGGTGTCGGCCAGCGACAAACCGAGCGACAGCCCCAGATTGGGGTTCGAGTCGGTGTCGATGGCCACGACTCGCTTGCCTCGCGCGCTGTAGGTCCGCGCGAGCAGGCCGGACAGGGTGGTCTTCCCGACCCCTCCCTTGCCGACGACGCCTAGCTTCATACCGATCAGGACTGGTGCGGTAGTCATCCCTCTTCCCTTCACTCGTGGGTGCGATGGTACTAGCGAAACGCACCTAGTCGGGGGCACACTGTCTCCTACGCCGAGGATTCCAACGCAGGGATGGAGAGAGATGGTTGTTCTCTGGATCGCCAGCGCCATAGGTCTGTTCGTCGTCGCTCCGCTGGTCGTTCTGCTGGCGACCAGTGTGATCCGCCCAGCGTTGGAGTGCGCCCGCTACGCGGACGACATCCTGGAGCACGGCGTCGGTATCACGGTGGCCCTCGAGCCGGTGCCGGCACTGGTGACGACTCGTGAACGGGTGGCCGAGGTCACCCAGAACGCCGTCGACTACGTCGGCGCCCTTCGACGCCTCGTCGCCCGTTCCTAAGCCCCCACTCGACCACGACCGCAAGGAGCGTGCGCAATGTCCGCAGCCGCCATCGCCGCGACCGCCGTGACGGGTGTTCTCGTAGCGGCCCTTGCCTTCTACCTGATCTGGGTGGTGTTCATCCTTCGCCGACTGACCGACACCCTGGGCAAGGTCGTCTTCGGGGTGGACGCGATCGCGCACCGCGTGGAACCGGTCGGCCCTCTCGTCGGGGAGCTCAACGGCGACCTCGGCGCCGTGGCCGACGCGTTGGAAGCTCTCGACCGCGACCTCGGCGGCAGCCAGACGTCGCGGGCGTCATGACCGACGTCGGGAAAGGATGAGGCGATGACTGTCGAGTTCCACTGTCAGGACGTGGGAGTGGCCTGCAAGAAGGTCACTCGGGCCGACACGGCCGAAGAGTTGGTCGAGGCCGTCGCGGCGCACGCTCGCCGCAAACATGGTGTCGAGCTCAACCCGACGCTGGTTGACTACGCCATCACCAAGGTCCGCTCCAGCGGTGAGTGAGCAACAGGCTCCGGCGGAGTCGGGCGAGGCCACCGAGGACGAGCTCGCCGAGCTCGGTCCGCTGCTCGACCGCCTCGAAGAGCTGCTGGGCGAGGTGGAGGGGCTCGACGAAGGCGTGCGCGACACCGTGTTCGAGTTGCTCGACGGGATCGACTCGCTCCACCGGCTCGCGATCACGCGGCTCGCCGACACCGTGGGTGACGTCGAGCGGCTGCGGCGCGCGGACCCCGCTGTTGCCTGGCTGCTCGAGGCATACGGTGTCGGAGTCAGCGACACCGGTGCGGCGTCGGACGCCCTCGATGCGGTGCGCCCCTACATCCATGAGCACGGGGGAGACGTCAAGGTGCTCGGCGTCCACGACGGGGTGGTCCGGGTTCAGCTGACCGGGGCCTGCTCCGGTTGCACTGCAGCGGCGGTGACGCTACGACATGGCGTGGAGGAGGCACTGCGCGATGGCCTCCCTGGTTTCGTCGCGATCGACGTCGCACCCGACAGCGGGGAGCCGGCGCATCCGCCACCCACCCAGGTGCTGCTCCAGATCACCCCCCGGCCGGTCTGACCAGGTGCCGCGGGCTCCTCAGCCGGATCTCGGATCGGTGTGCTGGTCGATCAGACGTCGCACCTCGTCGACGGCCGTCCCGACGGCGTTCCTCGTCGTCTCGGACAGGCCTTCACGAGGTTCGTCGGTGTCGGAGGTCTGCACTCCCACGACCAGCGTCGTCTCCGGCAGGACACCCAGGCCGAGGGCCATCATCAACGCCCGGGCAGGCGTGGCCAGGTGGGTGTCGGCGAGCTCGTCCCGTCGCTCGGCAACGCTGAGCGTCGACACGTCGAGCACGTCCGGACGCTGCACCACGACCGAGCCGGCCGGTCGGCCGAGGTCGCCCGCGTCGACGATCATCAACACGACGACGTCTCCTGCGAGCAGCTCCTGCACGAGCCGCATCCCGCCGATGCCGACGTCGAGCACCCGGGTTCCCGCGGGCAGCGGTCCGGTGGACAACCGCTCGACGATCACGACGCCGACCCCGTCGTCGGCTCGGAGGACGTTGCCGAAGCCCGCCACCAGCACGCTCACGTGGGAAGGGTAGATCGTGGGACCTGTCCGCGGGCACCCAGGGGGGCACGCCGCTGACACCGAGACGGCTGAGCTCGAGGCGAAGCTGGCCAGGTATCCAGTGGCTCGTTATCCCGTCCAGCACGCAACCACCGCGTTCCATCTGGCCACGACCCACCTGCACGGTGGCCGCGTCGACGAGGCTGAGCCTCTCCTGCTGGCGGCGGGTGGGATATTCGGGCGGCTCGGGATGCGGTTGGAGCACGCGAAGTCGCTGACC
>JACCUS010000483.1 GCA_013811715.1 Nocardioidaceae bacterium | reverse complement strand
GCACACGGACGCCGCCTGGGCGCTCGAGCTGTTCGCCCGCGGGTCCGAGCGCCGGGCGTACCTGCTGAAGGAGCGCGTCAGCGAACCCGCCCAGCTCGTCAGCGCGGTCAGGGAGGTCGCCGGCGGCGGATCGGTCGTCGATCCGAAGGTGGTGGAGGCACTGATGGCCGCCAACATCCGCAGGCGGTCGGCCCTCGACCAGCTCAGCCAGCGTGAGCTCGAGGTGCTGGCCGAGATCGCCCAGGGCAAGAGTAACGCTGCCGTCGCCAGCTCGTTGTACCTCAGCCTGCGGGCTGTCGAGAAGCACATCAACTCGCTGTTCGCCAAGCTCGGCCTTGGCGGCGAGACCGACGTCCACCGGCGGGTGAAGGCGGTGTTGCTCTACCTCTCCGAGTCCGGGAACGATGTCCGAGGGGGTGTTGGCACTACCTGAGCACCACCGGCTGCCACCCTGGGAAGTGATCCGCCGGCGTGCCAACATGACACTCGCGATGTCCCACACCAACGCTGTCGCCCCTGCTGACGACCCGACAGCCGGTGACGTCACCGTGCTGATCGTCGACGACCAGGCGCCGTTCCGTTCGGCCGCCCGAACTGTGGTGGCGATGGCCAGCGGGTTCACGGTGATCGGCGAGGCCGAGACCGGAGAGCAGGCCATCTCCATGGCCGACGACCTACATCCGGCGCTGATCCTGATGGACATCAACCTTCCGGGCATCAGCGGCATCGAGGCGACCCGCCGGATCATCGCCGCCAACGGCACGACCAAGGTGATACTGCTGTCGACTTACACAGCAGACGACCTGCCAGCAGATGCACGCACGTGTGGCGCCGCTGACTACGTGCACAAGGAGGACTTCAGCCCAACGCTGCTGGCCGAGCTCTGGCGGTCGTAACTTCAGCGTCACGCCGGCGTCGCCGGGACTCTCCCGGCCACGCTCGTGCCGGCGCCCGGGCTGGCGTTCACCGTCAGTGTCCCGCCGATGGCGCCGAGGCGGTCGGCCATGTTCACGAACCCGTGACCCTCGGCCGCAACAGCAGGGTCGAACCCGGCTCCGTCGTCTGCCACCTCGAAGGACAGCTCGGCGTCGCGGTGCTCGACGACGACGCGCACCGACGCCCCTTCGCCGGCATGCTTGCCGGCGTTCTGGATCGCCTCCAGGCAGCAGAAGTACACGGCCGCCTCGACGTCGGCGTCCAAGCGCGGCAGGTCGGCGGCGCGCACCGTGGTCTCCAGGACGGCTCGGTTGGCCGCCGCCGACAGCGCCTCTGGCAACCCCCGACTGCGCAGCAACGGAGGGTAGATGCCGTGGGCCAGCTCGCGCAGCTCTCCCAGCGTCGACTGCACATCAGCACGCAACTCCTCCAACAACCCATCGACCTTGCCAGGATCGGCATCGAGGAGCTGGCGGGTGAGGCCGAGCTTCACCGCCATCGCCACCATGTACTGCTGGGCGCCGTCGTGGAGGTTGCGCTCGATCCGGCGACGGCTCTCGTCGGCGGCGGCGACGATTCGGGCGCGGGAGGCGACCAGCTCGGCGTTGCGCACCTGCAGCTCGTCGAGGCTCGCCTGCAACGCTGCGTCGAGGCGCACGTTGTGCAGGGCGAGGCCGAGTTGGCGGGCGATGTCGGTCAGGACACGGTCCTGTTCGTCGTCGAAATCGGCGCCGTCGGCGCCACGCTCGGCGACGATGAACCCCAGTAGCTCACCGAGATGGACGATCGCTGCCACCCGCACGAAGGCATCGGCTCGATCGTCGATCAGTGTCGGCACCCACACAGCCAGCCAGGAGTTCCCCGACACCGGCGTTCTGGCGGCCACGCTCTGCTCGTCGGCGCCGAGGATGATCCTGGTCGCCATGCGATCGGGCACCGACACCGCGAGGTCGAACACCCCGTCACTGCCTGTCCAGATCTCGGAGCAGCGCAGTCCCATCGTCTTGCGCAACGTCTCGACGAGCTGCAGCAGCAGCTCGTCCATGGGTACCGCGCGCGACATCCGGCTGGCGAAGGTCTGCAGGGCAGCGTCCGGCGACTCCCGCTCGCCGTAGACCCGTTGGTTGGCGAAGGACTCCAACCGCCGCCTGGCGGGCAAGGAGAACACGGCGATCACGGCGGCGGCGGCCAACGCCAGTCCGAGCGTCGCCCGCTGCTCGGGCGACGGTGACCCCCCTAATCCGACGACGATGAGCACGTACGCCGAGGTGGCCAGCACCACCATCCCGGCAGCGATGATCGTGTGCACGAGCACCCGGCCGACGACCGGCAAGGTGCTGTCGATGCCTGAGAGCACCAGGGCCAGCGGCGCTGTCACCGATGCCACCGTGGCGACGACCGCAACGTGCTGCGGCCAGCCGGTGAGCTGCGACAGTGCCACCGCGACCACCGTTACGGTCACCGTGACGAGCGCCGCCCATCCGGCCCATTGCATCCGGGCTCGCTCGATGAACGACGCCCGGCGACACCGCCATGTCACGAGGGGGATGGCCACAGCACCGAGCGCTAGCGACCCGACCGCGAGGGCCGCCCGATCGAACTCTGGCGCCCGCCTCACCAACGCCGCACCGGTGACGGCAGCAACGGCGTAGCCGGCGGTCACAGTCGCCCACCGATAGCGGACGATCCTGCCATCGGGCAGCGCCACCACGAGATGGAACAGCACGCCGCCGATCGCCGCCATCGCCAGAGCTCGCCCGTCTCCGCTGGCGTCGTCGGTCGCCGCTTGATCGGTGAGGGCCAGCGCAGCGCCGCCGGCCAGCGCCGTCATGGCGACCAGCAGCGGTAGCGAGCCGTCGCGGGTGCGCAGCGACAGGACGCCAGCAGCGACCGCCCAGGCGAACAC
>JACCUS010000453.1 GCA_013811715.1 Nocardioidaceae bacterium | reverse complement strand
AGCTCGGCCAGCCGCAGTGCGAGTCAAACTTCGCCTCCGAGCGGAACAGCTCGGCGCCGCAGGCGCGGCAGCGGTAGACGCCGGTGGTCTTCGTGTTGACGTACTCACCGGTGCCGGGCCGTTCGGTGCCGGCCTCGCGCAGCACCTGGTACTCCTGCGGGGACAGCTGCTGGCGCCACTCGTCCTCGGACTTGGTCACCGTGGGTGCGGGAATCTGCATGTCTCCTACGGTACGGCGCGACCATCCGCCACGCCGTACCGCCGGGATAACGAGAGTCCTACGCCGCCCGCGGCGGCTTAGGGGCGCAGTTCTTGCCGGTGCACTTCTGGATCGCCAACCGGACAACCTGCGGGTCGTGGTCACTGCCCTGGTCGGCGAACTCGGCGTTGACGTGCACGCTGTCGTAGGCGAATGTCGGCCGCCCGGGCTTGCCCTGCAGCAAGGACGGTGACAGCAGGGTGTGGTCCAGCGCCTGCGAGTTGCCCTCGAACACGTAGCCGTACTGCTCCGGCACTGGCAGCGTCGACATCAGGTTCTGCAGGCTGCCGGTCGACTCCAGGATTCCCATCGTCTCGGAGAACTGGAAGTCGTTGATGTCGCCCAGCACCACCACCCGCGCGCGCGGGTCGACAGCGATCAGCTCGTCGGCGAAGGAGCGGACGAGTTCGGCCTGCTGATGGCGCTGGTTCTCCGAGCTGCGGATCGGCGGCTGGGTGGCGCCGAACAGCGCGTCGTCGCCACCCTTGGAGTTGAAGTGGTTGGCGACCATGAACAGCGTCTGACCGCGGTAGGTGAACTCACCGGCCAGCGGCTTGCGGCTGTCGTCCCAGGCCGGGTCGTTCGGCTCGATCCGTCCCGGCGAGATGCTCAGTGCCGGCCGTCCGTCGGTCGCAATGACCTCGACCGGTGTGGTCGCGTCCCCGCCCGGCCGGTCCACGAAAGCCAGCCCGCGGTCGGTCCGGAACAGGAAGCCGACCCGGATGTTGCCGCCGGGCTGTCCGCCGTCCTGGTCGTCGACCGGGTTGATCTGCCGGTAGTCGTACGCCGGGCCGCCAGCGGCGGCGATCGCCGCGATGAAGGCCTCGAACGTCGCCGACGCGTCCGTGACAGCGGTGTTCGTCGGGCCGTCGTTGTCCTGGATCTCCTCCACCGCGATCACGTCGGGGGAGAGCAGGTTGTCGACCACGATGTCGGCGAGCTGCGCGAACTTGGCGGGGTCACTGGTCGCCGCGAGGTTCTCCACGTTCATCGTCGCCACCGCGAGCTGACCGGGGCCCGGTGCGGTGGTGACCTCCCGCTGCAGCCCACCGGAGGCCACCGTCGGTGCCGCCGTGACGAGGAACTTGAAGTTGCCGAAGCCGTAGTCCTGCACCCCCACAGTTGCCCCGGGCAGGGTGTCGCGGACGTTGGCCAGCGGCATCGTGCCCGTGGGGATGAGGGCGTCGTCGAGGATGATCCGCTCGGGGTTGAAGTCGTTGGGTCGGATGACGATGCCGCCCCGCGTCGTACGCACGCCACCGTTGGTCACGACCGGAAGCTCGCCGAAGCGGTTGGTCGGCCCGACGACCTGCGCGTCGTTGACCTGGACGAGCATGCCCTCGAGCGACTCGTAGAAGTCGATGCCGTCGGTGTTCGGGTCGAAGCTGCTGAACTGGTCGTCCTCGATCACCACGGTCGGCGGGACGCGCCCGCCGGGACCGATCACGGTCGGGGCGATCGTTCCCGACGGGTCGGCGGGACTGACCGTCGGCCCGACGAGCTCGGTCGTCGTGAGCTCGCCGAAGCCGAACTCCTCCACGGTGCCGTCGACGACCACGCTGTCGCCCACGGCGACGGTCGGCGCGGAGCCGGTGAACACGACGATGCCCTCGCTGGTCGCCGGGTCGGCGTCTGGGGCCGGGTCCTGCATGTAGAACCGGTTCGAGGCCACGACGGTCACGACGCCGGGCACGTCCAGGACGAAGTCGCCGTCGTACGGCGAGATGTGCGTGGCGCCCTGGATGTCGTGGATGAACAGCCCGGAGGTGCCGGGGGGCGGCGGGGCCACGCAGTCCTCGCCGCAGTTGGCCGGAGTCGGCTCGCCCTCGGTGAAGTCGTTGGCGTTGTGGTCGGTGTCGGTCCCGGTCGCGTCCCGCGACGCGGAGGTGGTAGCGGTGAGGTTGACGCCGGTCGGGGCGGTCTCGAAGTCGTTGGGGGTGCTGCCGTAGCCGACAAAATCGCGGACACCGGGAGCGGTGTCGCAGTCAACCCCGCACGTCAGCGCGGTGGCATTGTCGACGAGCGCGACCTTGCCGGCGCTGCCGCTCATCGCGATGGTGCCGAGC
>JACCUS010000461.1 GCA_013811715.1 Nocardioidaceae bacterium | reverse complement strand
CCACCACAGCCGTGTAGCCACCGAGGGCCGCCGCTCGGCTCCCCGTCTCGATCGTCTCGGCATCCTCGCGGCCCGGCTCGCGCAGGTGGGTGTGCAGGTCGACGAGCCCGGGCAGCGCCACCAGGCCGGCGCCGTCCACCGTGACGACGCCGGTTGGCGCGTCAGCCGCATCGGCGATCCGGCCGTCGCTCAACAACAGGTCTGCCGGCTCGCCGCCGAGCGGCCGGACCCCGGTGATCAGGTACGCCGTCATGCGGTCGCCTCCTCCGCGGCGGGGGATGACCGTTGCCCGCTGAGCAGCAGGTAGAGCACCGCCATCCGGACCGCGACGCCGTTGGTCACCTGCTCCACGATCACCGAGCGGTGGGAGTCGGCCACGGTCGCGGAAATCTCCATCCCCCGGTTCATCGGCCCCGGGTGCATCACCACGGCATGGTCGGGCAGCAGCGCGAACCGTCGGTCGTCGAGCCCGTAGCGCCTGCTGTACTCGCGGGCGCTGGGGAAGAATGCGTCGTTCATCCGCTCGTGCTGGACCCGGAGCATCATCACCGCGTCGGACTTGTCGAGCGTGCTGTCGAGGTCGTACGACGTCTGCACCGGCCACGTCGACACCCCGACGGGCAGTAGCGTCGGCGGCGCGACCAAGGTGACCTCGGCGCCCAACGTGCTCAACAGCAGCGCGTTGGACCGAGCGACCCTGCTGTGCAGGACGTCACCCACCACCGTGACGCGGCGGCCCTCGAGGTCGCCGAGGTGACGCCGCAGGGTGAACGCGTCCAGCAGCGCCTGGGTCGGGTGCTCGTGCGTGCCGTCGCCGGCGTTGACGATGCTCGAGCGGACCCAGCCGCTGTTGGCGAGCCGGTGCGGCGTGCCCGAGGCCCCGTGCCGGATCACCACGGCGTCGGCGCCCATCGCCTCGAGCGTGAGCGCGGTGTCCTTCAGGCTCTCGCCCTTGGACAGACTCGAGCTCTTGGCGGAGAAGTTGATGACGTCGGCGCTGAGCCGTTTGGCGGCCGCCTCGAACGAGATGCGGGTGCGGGTGGAGTCCTCGAAGAACAGGTTGACGACCGTGCGACCCCGCAGGGTCGGAAGCTTCTTGATGGGACGGTCGGCGAGCGACCGGAGCTCGACTGCGGTGTCGAGGATCAAGAGCGTGTCGTCGCGGGTGAGGTCGGCGGCGGAGAGCAGGTGTCGCATCATGCGGCCCCTCTCTTCGCTGTCGAGATCGCCACTGAGTCGCTGCCGTCGTACTCGGTCAACGAGACCACCACGGTCTCTGCGAGCGAGGTGGGCAGGTTCTTCCCGACGAAGTCCGCGCGGATCGGAAGCTCGCGGTGTCCGCGGTCGACCAGGACGGCCAGCTGCACTGCCCGGGGCCGGCCCACGTCGTTGAGCGCGTCGAGGGCCGCCCTGATCGTGCGGCCGCTGAAGAGCACGTCGTCCACCAGCACGACGACGGCGCCGTCGATGCCTCCGGCCGGGATGTCGGTGCTGGCGAGCGCGCGGGCGGGCTTCAGCCGCAGGTCGTCGCGGTACATGGTGATGTCGATCGACCCGGCGGGGACGTCCACCGCCTCGACCTCGGACATCCGGGTGGCCACTCGCCGCGCCAGCGGGACGCCTCGGGTCGGGATGCCCAGCACGATGACGTTGTCCGGGCCCTTGTTGCGTTCGAGGATCTCGTGGGAGATGCGAGTGAGAGCGCGGGTGATGTCGGAGTCGTCGAGGACGACCCGTGAGCCGGCGTCGACGGCGTTACGGTGGGCAGAAGTCACACCCCGGACCTCCTTCTCCGCCTCACTGGACGGCTCGTTAAAGGATGCCTTTCAACAGATATCCTACATCACTCCATGTGTGGTCGTGATCACCGGTAGCATTTACCTCACATGGGAGGACATGAAAATGGCAGAGATCGGTCAGAAGTACGCGAAGGCCCTGGGCATGCGCCTCCGGGCCATCCGGCAGCAGCAGCACTTGTCGTTGCAGGGTGTCGAGACGAAGTCCGAGGGGGCGTGGAAGGCCGTCGTCGTCGGCTCCTACGAGCGCGGCGATCGCGCCGTCACGGTGCAACGGCTGTCGGAGCTCGCCGACTTCTACGGCGTCCCGATCAGCGAGCTGCTACCTGGCGGCAGCGACGCCGGCGCCGCGCACGACGCACCGCCCAAGCTGGTTCTCGACTTGGAGCGGCTGCACCAGCTCGACCTCAACGACGCCGCGCCGCTGTCCCGGTTCACCGCCACCATCCAGGCGCAACGAGGTGACTACAACGGCCGGGTGCTCTCGGTCCGGCAGGAAGACCTGCTGACGCTCGCGGTCATCTACGACGAGCCGCCCGGCCAGCTCGCCGACCGCCTGATCTCATGGGGCGTGCTCCGCCACAACGCGAACGCCTGACTTAGGCCAGACATCGGCCCGGTTCAGCGCGACGCCGGCTCAGCTGTCGTGCCCCTGGTGCTCGGCGACACCCATCGCGGCGATCTTGGCAAGCAGCCCGTTGACGAACGACGGCGACTCGTCGGTCGACAGCTCACGCGCCAGCGCCACCGCCTCGCTGAGCGCGACCGCCTGCGGCACCGAGTCGACGTACCTGAGCTCATAGACGCCGATCCGCAAGATGTTGCGGTCGACGACCGGCATCCGCTCCAGCGGCCACCCCGAGGAGTACGCCGAGATCGCCTCGTCGATGTCGCCCAACCGCTCCACCACCCCCTCGACGAGGGTCAGCGTGTACTCGTTCAGGGGAGAACCCGCCGCCGAGCGACGCTCGTCCAAGGTGCCGCCGGGCGGCAACCCACGCAGCTCGGACTCGAAGAGGATGTCCAGCGCCCGCTTGCGTGCCTTCGATCGTGCTCCCACCGGACCTGCCCTAGCTCGTCACACGGCCGAGGTAGCTGCCGTCGCGGGTGTCGACCTTGACCTTCTCGCCGGGGGTGAGGAACAGCGGCACCGAGATCTCGTATCCCGTCTCGAGGCGCGCCGGCTTGGTGCCGCCGGTGGACCGGTCGCCCTGCAGTCCCGGCTCGGTGTACTCGATGACGAGCTCGACGGAGGCGGGCAGCTCGAGGTAGAGGGGGATCCCCTCGTGAACCGCGACGACCGCGTCTTGGTTCTCGAGCATGAAGCGCGACGCGTCCCCGACGGTTTCGGGGGGGAGATGTGTCTGGTCGTAGGTCTGGGTGTCCATGAACACGTAGGAGTCGCCGTCGTTGTACAGGTAGGTCATCGCGCGCTTGTCGACGTTGGCGGTGTCGACCTTGACGTCGGCGTTGAACGTCTTGTCGACGACCTTTCCCGAGAGCACGCTCTTGAGCTTGGTGCGTACGATGGCCCCGCCCTTGCCGGGCTTGTGGTGCTGGAACCAGATCACGGACCACAGTTGCCCGTCGAGGTTGAGCACCATGCCGTTCTTCAGGTCGTTGGTGGTCGCCATGGGCCCGTCTGCTTCCTCTACCGCTGGTGCGTGGTCGTTGTCGGCATACGTCGTCCACGTTTCGACCACGGGATTGGCTGCCCAGTCTAGCCCGCCCCGCTTCGTCACGCCTCCTCCAGCCCTCGTCCCGCCGCGAAGTGCGGGAAACCTGCTGCCCAACAGCCCTAAACTCATCAAGTTTCCCGCAACTCACGGTGCGGGTGACTACCGGTGATGACGTGCGGGTGACTACCGGTGATGACTCGCTGGGCCCGCGAGGGCGGTGAGCGCGAGTCGGTAGGAGTCGACGCCGAAGCCGGCGACAGTCCCGGCCGCCACCCCCGAGATCACGCTCGTGTGGCGAAACTCCTCACGTGCCGCAGGGTTGGAGATGTGCACCTCGACCAGCGGGACGGTCAGCTGCGCGCATGCGTCCCGCAGCGCGTAGGAGTAGTGCGTGAACGCGGCGGGGTTGAGCACCACCGACACCTCGGCGTCGGTCGCCTCGTGCAGCCAGCGCACCAGCTCCGCCTCGTCGTCGGTCTGGCGCACCTCGACCTCGAGCCCCAGCTCGCTCCCCCACCGCTCACACCGGTCCACCAGCTCGGTGTACGACGTCGTGCCGTAGACCTCCGGCTCCCGGGCGCCGAGCCGCCCGAGGTTGGGGCCGTTCAGCACCAGCACACGCACAGGCCGAGCCTAACGGCTGATCTCGGCGTAGGCGGCGGCCAGCAGAGCCGGGTCGGGCCCTTCCAGGATCGCGGGGCGGCCCAACCGCTCGATGATCACGAAGCGCAGCAGGTCACCGCGGGCCTTCTTGTCCACCCTCATCGCGTCGTGCAGCGCGGTCCAGCGGCCACCGGTGTACGTCGTCGGGAGCCCAACCGCACTTAGCACCTCTCGATGCCGGCCAACCGTGTCGTCGTCGAGGCGACCCGTGAGCCGGGCCAGCTCAGCGACGTACACCATGCCGACCGCGACCGCCTCCCCGTGCCGCAGCGAGTAGTGCTCAACCCGCTCGATCGCGTGCCCGAGCGTGTGCCCGTAGTTGAGCGCCTCCCGGCCGACCACAGCGCCCGTCGAGGTGGACTCCTTGGGGTCGACGGCCACCACGGCCGCCTTGACCGCGATGGCCCGCTCGATCAGCTCCCGGCTGACGGGCGTGGCGGGGTCGACCGCCTCCGACGGGCTGGCCTCGACGAGGTCGAGAATGCCCGGGTCGGCGATGAACCCGCACTTGACGACCTCCGCCAGGCCGCTCACCAGCTCGTTTCGGTCGAGCGACTCCAGGGTCGCCAGGTCGCACAGCACACCGGCGGGCTCGTGGAAGGCGCCGACGAGGTTCTTGCCCTCCGCCGTGTTGATCCCGGTCTTGCCGCCCACGGCGGCGTCGACCATGCCGAGCAGCGTGGTGGGCAGGTGCACCACCTTTATTCCCCGCAGGAAGCTCGCGGCCACGAAGCCGGCCAGGTCGGTCGTTGCGCCGCCTCCCACCCCGACCACCGCGTCGGAGCGGGTGAAGCCGGCCCGCCCGAGCGCCTTCCAGCAGTACGCGGCGACCTCCGACGTCTTCGCGGCCTCGCCGTCCGGCACCTCGACGGCGTGCGCCTCGAAGCCGCTGTCCGCGAGGTGGTCGCGGGTCGCCAGCCCGCTCTTCGACAGCGCCTGCGGATGGATCACCGCCACCCGCCGCACGCCGTCGCCCAGCATCCCAGCGAGCTCACCGCGCAGCGCGTGGCCGACCACGACGTCGTACGGCGCTGGACCGTCGACCCTGATGCGGCTCGCCTCACTCATCGAGCCACGTCTCGATCGCGTCGGCGACCGCCTCGACCTCCAGCTGGTCGGTCACCACGGTCCGGCCGGCCACCTCGGCGTAGAGCGGACGCCGGGCGTCCAGCAGCGCCTTCAGCTGGCCGCGCACGTTGCCCAGCAGGAGCGGCCGCGTCACCCCGAGCCCGACCCGTTTCGCCGCCTCGGCCAGCCCCACGTCGAGGAACACCACCCGGTGAGCCCCGAGCAACGCGCGCGTCGACTCCGCCAGGACAGCGCCGCCACCCAGCGACAGCACCCCCGCGTGCTCGGCGAGCGCGGTCGCCACCGCCGCCCGCTCCAGCTCGCGGAAGCGGGTCTCGCCGTCCTCGACGAAGACGTCCGAGACTGGCTTGCCGAGCGCGGACTCGATGTCGGAGTCGGTGTCGCGCAGCTCGGTGTCCCACCGCTTGGCCAGCTCGGCGCCGACGGTGCTCTTACCAGCACCGGGCGGGCCCACGAGCACGACACGAGGCCGATGCGCCAACGCTCCGTTCGGGCCCTGACTCATCGGTGTCTCATCGTGGACAGGTAGCCGTCCCTGTTCCGCCTGGTCTCCCCCACCGAGTCCCCGCCGAACTTCTCCAGCGCGGCGTCCGCGAGAACGAGCGCGACCATCGCCTCCGCCACCACCGCGGCCGCCGGCACCGCGCACACGTCGGAGCGCTGGTGGTGCGCCACCGCCTCCTCCCCAGTGGCCACGTCGACCGTCCGCAACGCGCGCGGCACCGTCGCGATCGGCTTCATCGCCGCCCGGACACGGAGCAGCTCCCCGGTCGACATCCCGCCCTCGGTGCCACCGGACCGCCCCGTCGTACGCCGGATGCCGTGCGGGCCGGTCTCGATCTCGTCGTGCGCCGACGACCCCGGCCCCCGCGCCACCTCGAACCCGTCCCCGACCTCGACGCCCTTGATCGCCTGGATGCCCATCAGCGCACCGGCGAGCCGCGAGTCGAGCCGGCGGTCCCAGTGGACGTGCGAGCCGAGCCCGGGCGGCACGCCGTGCGCGACGACCTCCACGATGCCGCCGAGGGTGTCGCCGTCCTGGTGGGCCTGGTCGACGGCCGCGACCATCGCCGCGCTCGTCTCGGGGTCCAGGCAGCGGACCGGGTCGTCGTCGAGCCGAGCGACGTCGGTCGGGGCGGGCCAGAGACCGTCGGGTGCCCGGACCCCGCCGAGCTCGATGACGTGAGAGACGATCTGGGCGCCCACCGCC
>JACCUS010000384.1 GCA_013811715.1 Nocardioidaceae bacterium | reverse complement strand
TCCCAGCTGTACGGCTCGGTGCCGGGTGGGCAGGCAGAGTACCTACGGGTGCCGCAGGCGCACTTCGGTCCGGTCAAAGTCCCCGACGGCGTCGCCGACGAGCGACTCCTCTATCTCTCCGACATCTTGCCCACCGCCTGGCAGGCAGTCGCGTACGCCGATGTCGACAACGACGGCACTCTTGCAGTGATCGGACTCGGACCGGTCGGGCAGTTGTGTGCCCGCATCGCCCGCCATCAGGGGATCGAGCGGGTCATCGGGGTCGACCTGGTCCCGGAGCGGCTCGCACTCGCCAAGAGCCACGGCATCGAGACCGTCGACATGAGCCAGGTGGACGATGTCGCCGAAGCGCTCATCGAGCTCACCGGCGGCCGCGGCGCCGATGGCGTCATCGACGCCGTCGGCATGGAGGCGCACGGATCTCCTGTCGGCAAGATGGCCCACGCCGCCGTCGGGCTGCTGCCGGACGCACTGGCCAAACCGCTCACCGACAAGTTCTCCGTCGACCGGCTCCACGCCCTGCGCACGTCGCTGAAGGCTGTCAGGCGCGGCGGCACGGTCTCGGTGAGCGGCGTCTACGGCGGCGAGCTGGACCCGCTGCCGATGATGGAGATGTTCGACCGCGGCGTGCAGCTGCGGATGGGGCAGTGCCATGTACGGCGCTGGACCGACGAGATCCTGCCGGTGGTGATGGCCGACGACGACCCGTTAGGGCTCGAGGATCTGGCGACACACCACCTCCCCCTCGACGAGGCCCCCGCCGCGTACTCGATGTTCCAGCGCAAGGACGACGGCTGCATCAAGGTCGTGCTGAAGCCGTGACCGCTGAGCCGGTGGTCGGCGTCGTGACCGGCGCTTCCAGCGGAATCGGGCGCGCCACGGCACATCTGCTGGCTGGACGTGGAGCCCACCTGACCCTGATCGCCCGCGGCCGAGGGCCGCTCGAGGAGACGGCGATCGAGTGCCGAGCCGCGGGCGCGGCCTCCGTGCATGTGATGACGGTCGACGTCGGCGACAGCGAGGCGCTGGAGGCTGCGATTCGCGAGATCCAGTCGACACACGGAAGGATCGACGTCGCGGTTCAGTCTGCCGGCGTCGTGGCCTACGGACCCTTCGTCGACATTCCCGCCGCGGTGTTCGACGGTGTCCTGCGAGTCAACGTGCTCGGCTCCGCCAACCTCGCCCGCAGCGTCCTCCCGGGGATGCGTGAGCGGGGCCGGGGCAGCTTCGTGCTGATCGGCTCGGTCATCGGAGCGATCGCTGTACCGCAGATGTCGCCCTACGTGGTGAGCAAGTGGGCGATCCGCTCGCTGGCGCGTGAGCTGCAGCTGGAGAACCGTGACTGCCGCGGTGTCAACGTCACCTGCGTCACGCCGGGGAGTGTCGACACACCTATCTATCTGCAGGCCGCCAACTACGACGGCCATGTCGGGCGCCCGCCGCCCCCGGTCGTCTCACCCGAGCGAGCAGCTCGTGCGGTCATCAAGGCCATCGACCGGCCTCGACGCACCGTCGACGTCGGGGCCGCGAACAAGCTCATGCGGGTTGGCTTCACGCTGCTGCCTCGCGTCTTCGACGCCCTGGTCGGCCCGCTGTTCTCCGTGAGCGGCCGCGACCAGGCCAGGGCGGCACCTGGCCCAGGAAACGTCTTCGAGTCCCAGGCTGCACTGAACCGGGTGCATGGCGAGCAAGGCTCGAGTGTGGTCGCGACGGCCCGGGCGGTCGGCACGAAAGCAGTGCACCTGCTGCGTCGGGATTGACGAGCCGACATGACGTACGTCTCGGTCCAGGCGGTCCCGCTCCGGCTCCGCGACGAGACCATCGGCGGGCTCGACCTCTTCCGATCCAGCGCACCACCCCTCTCCCTTGACGACCAGCGCATCGCCCAGGCACTCGCGGACGTCGCAACGATCGGAATCCTTCAGCAGCGCTCCGTCCACCGGGCGTCACTCGTGGCCGAGCAGCTCCAGTCCGCGCTGAACAACCGCGTAGTGATCGAGCAGGCGAAGGGCGTCTCGCCGAGTACGCCGGCCTGGAGATGGCGGTACGTCGGCGGCACGGCGTGACCAGTCCACGAGTCCCTCAGAAGGAGGACATATGCGCGGCAGCTACCCTCGACTCGCCATCGTCACCGGTGGCGACTCGGGCATGGGACGAGCGACGGCACAGTTGCTTGCATCCGAAGGTTTCGATGTCGGAGTCACCTACCACTCCGACGCCGAGGGCGCCAAGCACACCCGCGAAGAGGTAGAGCGGCGGGGGCAACGATGTTTCGTCGAACGGCAGGATCTCGCCTCACCGCAGGCGGCCGAACCGATCGGCGACCTTGTCAGCCAGCTCGGCGGACTCGGCGTTCTGGTGAACTGCGCCGGCATGGGCCAGAGTGAGCCGGTGTTGTCCACCTCGCTGGCCAGCTGGAGAGAGGTCGTGGCCACCGATCTCGACGGCCCCTTTCTCTGTGCGCAACGCGCCGCGCACACGATGATCGAGGCAGGGCACGGCGGTCGCATCATCAACGTCACAAGTGTTCACGAGCACGTCCCTCGGCTCGGGGCCGCTGCCTACTGCTCCGCCAAGGCCGGGCTTGGGATGCTGACGAAGGTGCTCGCGCTCGAGCTTTCGGAGCACGGAATCACCGTGGTGTCCGTCGCACCCGGCGAGATCTCGACTCCGATGACA
>JACCUS010000336.1 GCA_013811715.1 Nocardioidaceae bacterium | reverse complement strand
TTGCCCGAGTGAGCCTTGAGGGCTCGCACGGTCGCTACGACCACCGCGGCGTCCGGAGCCTCCCCGGACGTCCGACACTTGATGTTGAAGAAGCGCTCCGCCCCCATGTCGGCCCCGAAACCGGCCTCGGTCACAACGAATTCACCGCATCGCAGGGCGATGAGGTCGGCCAGCACCGACGAATTGCCGGTGGCGATGTTGCCGAACGGGCCGCAGTGCACCAAGACGGGGGTGTTCTCCAGGGTCTGCAAGAGGTTCGGCTTGATCGCCTCTCGTAGCAGCACCGTCATGGCCCCCGCGGTGTCGAGCTGCTCGGCCGTCACCGGCGCCCCCTGCGAGGTGTAGCCGACGACGATCCGCCCCAGCCGCTCCCGCAGGTCCCGCAGCGATGTGGTCAGCGCCAGTGTGGCCATCACCTCCGAGGCCGCGGTGATGTCGAAGCCGGTCTCCCGCGGGATCCCGTCGGCGCGCCCACCGAGGCCGGTCACGATGTTGCGCAACGCGCGGTCGTTGACGTCCAGCACCCGCCGCCAGGTGATGCTGTGCGGGTCGATGCCCAACGCGTTGCCGCGGTAGAGGTGGTTGTCCAGCATCGCGCTGAGCAGGTTGTGCGCGGCGGTGACGGCGTGCATGTCCCCGGTCAGGTGCAGGTTGAACTTCTCCATTGGCACGACCTGGCTGTAGCCGCCGCCGGCCGCGCCGCCCTTGATGCCCAGGGCCGGCCCCATCGAGGCCTCCCGGATGGTGACGACCGCGCTCTTCCCGATGTGCCGCATGCCCTGGCCCAGGCCGACGGTGGTCGTGGTCTTGCCCTCCCCGAGCGGCGTCGGCGTCATGGCGGTGACGACGACGTACTTGGCGCGCGGCCGGTCGGCCAGCTCCCCGACCGCGTCGGGACTGACCTTCATCACGTCGCGCCCGTAGGGCTCGAGCAGGTGGTTGCCCAGGCCCATCTCGCCGGCGATGTCCTCGATCGGCTTGAGCGCGGCGTTTCGGGCGATCTCGAGGTTGCTGGGGAACAATTCGGGTCTCCTTCGGTAGGGCGAGGCTAGATTCCAGGGGGTACGAAGCCGTCGGTGTCGATTCCGAACTCGGCGCCGGCGTCGGTCAGCGCATCGAACAGGTACTGGCCGGACGAGCGTTCACAGTGCAGCAGGTAGGACCTCGCGCCGTCTTTGTCGTCGCGGACGAGGTCGGTGGCCAGGCCGGCCACCGCGGACCGCAGCCCGGCCCCGCTGGGAAAGGTCGTGTCCGCGAGGTCCACGCCGCACTCCTTGGCCAGCAGATCAGCCGATCGCGCGCCGGAGAGCCGGACGAGGGCACGGCCATGGGTCACGTCGACGACGGTGACCAGCTCGCCGGACTCGGCGGCGGCCGCCGCGAGCCGGTAGACCACCCGCGGCTGCTCCCCGGCCGGTGCCACCGCCAGCCACTCACCAGGCCCCGACCCGATCACCAGCACGGCCACGTCCTGCGACCCAAGGGGCCAGACCTGCCGCTCGGCCCGCCCGAGGCGGACCTCGAGAGTCTGGGCCATGACGCCGTCTCGAGGAGCCTTCACCGTCACCTTCGTGAGCGGCGTGCAGTCGGCGACCGTGAGCGCGGCCTTGCTCCGGCGCCCGCTCACCGACCAGCCTGCGGTCACGACCTCCGGCGGTGTGGGGGTGATCGGGCTCCGCGCGATCGGTCGGGTCTCAGCCACGGAGCCTCTCCCCCTCCGGGTCGAACTGCGCGAGGTGCTCGGTGACGATGGCGGCGGTCGTCTGACCGTTCCCCAACCGGATGGTCGCCTCGGTCCCGGGCTCGGCGAGGTGCGGGGCGACGTGGGCGAGACAGATCGACCGTCCCAGCGTCGGCGACATCCGGCTCGAGGTCACCCGACCGCAGAGTTGGCCGTCCGCACCGACGAGCTGGCTGCCCTCGGCCGGCACGACCGTGGCGTCCGAGGTCCGCAGGCCGACGAGCCGGGGATGGCCGGGGGCCGCCTCCTGCCACCCCAGCTCCGGCCGTCCGACGAAGTCGTCCTTGTCGAGCTTGACGAGCCCGTCGAGCGCTGCGCCGTACGCCTTGGTCAGCCCGTCGGTGTCCTGACCGACGATGAGATGCCCCTTCTCCAGCCGCAGGATGCGCTGCGCCTCCACCCCGAACGGCCGGACACCGAGGTCTCCGCCCTCGGCGAGCAAGGTCTCCCACACGTGCAGGCCGTAGCTGGCCGGCAC
>JACCUS010000268.1 GCA_013811715.1 Nocardioidaceae bacterium | reverse complement strand
CGTCCATCAAGGTCACCTCTCGACCGGCCACCGACCGGATGTCGCGTTCATGAGTCACCACCACGATGGTCCGCCCTTCGGCATTCAGGTCGGCGAACAACTCCAGGACGGCGTGGGCCGGAGTCGAGGTTTCCGGTGGGCTCGTCGGCCAGCAAGAGCGGAGGATTGTTGGCCAACGCCCGAGCGATCGCAGCACGCTGCTGTTGTCCCCCCGACAGGGTCGACGGCAGCTTGTCGGCCTGGTCGCCCACGCCCACCCGCTCCAGCAGGTTCTGGGCCTGGTCGCGACGCTCGCTAACCGGGATCGTCTTGGCGAAGTCCATCGGCAGCATCACATTCTCGACCACGGTCAGCGTCGGCAGGAGTTGAAAGAACTGGAACACCAGGCCTACGTTGCGTCCCCGCCAGGCAGCGAGCCCCGACTCCGACAAGGTGCCGAGATCGGCGCCCGCGACCCACACCGTCCCTGACGTGGGGCGGTCGATACCGGCGAGCAGATTCAACAACGTCGTCTTGCCGCTGCCGGATCGGCCAACGACCGCAACGAACTCGCCGTCGGCGATGCCAAGACTCAGGCCATCGAGGGCCACGAAGTCGCCAGCGCTCGACGGGTACGTCTTGGCGACGTCGCTGACCTGTATCGCAAGTCCCATGACGAGTACTCCTACGCGGATGCTGGGCTAGAATGGGCGAGTGCCCCTACTATATGGGCGCTCGCCCATTCTGACAAGGACCCAAACTCGATGCCACGTGGGGTAGCGATCCCCGACCTACGCGAACAGCTTTTCGGGGCCGCAGAACGACTTGTGGTGCGCGACGGCCCGAGCGGGTTGTCCAGCCGGGCGATCACCACGGAGGCGGGCTGCGCCAAGGGAGTCCTGCACAACCACTTCACCGATCTGGACGGGTTCCTCGCCGAGTTCGTCCTGACTCGTTTCCGCACCGCGTTGCATCACGTCTCGGAGCTGCCAGGTAAGGCAGGTCAGGCGACCGTGGAAGACAACCTCGCGGAGACGACCGCTTCACTGTTCGGACCGTCTGTGCTCGCGGCCCACAGCATCTTGATGCTCCGGCCGTCGGTCGCTGCACGGGTGCGCGAGACCCGCGCCCATCGCTCACCGAACCTGGGCGACATGGAGCAGATCTTCACCGCCTACCTCGACGCGGAGAAGGAGTTCGGGCGAGTGTTGGCCGACGCCGACACCCGAGCCGTTGCCCTGGCATTGGTCGCCACCGCACAGCACATCCTGATGGCCCGCCAAACGAACCCGACCGAAGCCAGTGAGGCCCTGCAGCATGTCCTCGTCGTCCTGCTAACAGCAACCACGCCACCCGACGAAAGGCGCGAGTAAGCCAGTCGGCAGGGTCTCACTCTCCCGCCTGTTCGACTCCGACGAGCCGGATTGACCTCACCAGCGCCGCCACACGGCTCGCCTAGGATCCGATACCGAGTTGCGGAATGAAGGCGGCGAGCGTGCTGGTGATCAGGGGCGTGAAGATGCTCAAGGCGATGAGCGGGTTGCGCAGGATCGGCACGTCGAGCTGCAAGATCTTGCTCAGCCGCGCGCGGTCAGCCACCCAGGCGTCGGTCGGCATACCTTCAGCGGGCAACGGGTACGACTGTTCGACCAGCTCCCGGGCGCGAGCCCGCCAGCTGACAACGAGCGGTGCCGCGATGATCGTGAGAAGGATTGCAAAGAACGCGCCGTAGTACAACACGTTCGCTGGCGGAAAGGTCTCACCGCAGACGGTGCCCGGCGGAGGCGTCTCGGGGGCTGGGTATGCGTCATCGCAGTCGGGGTGGACCGACACGAACGCGGCACGCAAAGCTCCCGACGTTGCGATCGCGGCGACGACCCCGAGAGCGAAGGCGCCGATGCACGACGCCAGCAGCCGCCAGAGCCTGAGGAGGCGCGCCAACGTCACCTCAGGCTCCATCTCATCCTGAGTGTCGCCATTCCTGCGACATTCGTCGTGCGCCAGCCAGACCAGGGCCAACCACGGAATGGATGCGACCAGGCCGACCCAGAGGACCCCCCGCGTTCGCACTCCGAGGCTGGTAACAGGCATGTCGGGGGTGTAGCCCGCCTTGAGCTGGACGGCCATGGCGACCATGACTGCGAGTGCAGCCACCCCAAGATAGACCCATCTGCGCACGACCGTCGCTCGCACGCCCCAGCAGTCGACTTCTCGCACCATCCGTGCCGCGTGGAGGAAGAGGAGTGCGAAGGTGACGATTGCGCCCGCGGCAACCAACCGCCAGACGTTCCAGGGGACGCCGTCGATGAAGACCGCGCCCGCCTTCGTCCCGTCATCCGCCCGAAAACCCAGCGAGATCGCGACACCGAACAGGACGACCAGCACCGCGACTGTCGTCACAGGCGCGGGCCAGAAGCTACGGGCTGCAGCGATCCTCACCTCTCGACGCTAGTGACCTACCGCTGCCGGCGCCAGACGTCGCCAGATGCTGCGCTGGCGCGACCGGCCACGATCGTCTCCCGGTTTGCCGGACTGCGACGACTGCGCGCGCATGACAAAGCGTTCGGGCTACACGTCCGAGTCAGGCCACCAGTTTCAGGGACCTCGCAGCTATGCTTGTCGGGTCGATTCTTCATCCCTCCAGTCTTTCCTTCGGGCAGGCAACGAGGCCGCCCGAAGGTGATCTCATGAGCAAACCCACCATCTTGACCGTCGACGATGATCCCATGGTCTCTGCGGCGATCTCCCGGGACCTGCGCAGCCGCTACGGGGCCGCCTACCGCATCGTGCGAGCGACGTCGGGGGCGCAGGCTTTGACCGTGCTGACCAGACTCGCCTTGCGCAACCAACCGGTGGCGTTGATCGCCTCCGACCAGCGGATGCCGGAGATGACTGGCATCGAGTTGCTCGAGCGGTCGCGGACGCATGCTCCGGGCGCGAAGTACCTGCTGCTCACGGCATACGCCGACACGGACGTCGCGATCAAGGCGATCAACGACATCGGCTTGGATTACTACCTGCTCAAGCCCTGGGATCCTCCCGAGGAACGGCTGTACCCCATCATCGACGACCTGCTCGGCGACTGGCGGCAGGCCAACCCGGACCACACCTCCGACGTGCGTGTTGTCGGGCACCGGTGGTCCGACCGCGGCTATGACATCAAGACATTCCTGGCCCGCAACCACGTGCCTTACCGCTGGTACGACGTCGAGCGCGACGTCGAGGCTCAGCGGTTGCGCGACCTCGCCCAAGCGACGGCGGCCGATCTACCGCTGGTACTCCTGCCCGAAGGAGACACGCTCCGCTCGCCATCGACGCTCGATCTCGCCGGCGCTCTCGGCCTGCGCACACGAGCCGATCAGCCGCTGTACGACCTGTGCATCGTGGGTGGCGGCCCGGCGGGTCTCGCGGCTGCGGTGTACGCGGCGTCGGAGGGCTTGAGCACCGTCATTGTGGAGCGCGAGGCGCCCGGGGGGCAAGCCGGTCAGAGCGCGGCGATCGAGAACTACCTGGGGTTCCCAAAGGGGCTGTCCGGCTCCGATCTCACGCAGCGCGCCGTCGCTCAGGTCGCTCGCTTCGGTGCCGAGACGGTGCTCGCGCGCGCGGTCGTCGGCTTCGAAACCCGTGGCCCGGTACACGCCGTACTCTTCGACGGCTCGGGAGAGATCGAGGCACGCGCGCTCATCGTGGCGACGGGCGTTTCCTACCGGCGCCTTGGGGCAGCAGGGCTCGACGAACTTACCGGCCGGGGGGTCTACTACGGCGCGACCGCCAGCGAAGCGAGCCAATGCCAGGGCGACGACGTCTACGTCGTCGGTGCCGCGAACTCAGCAGGACAGGCCGCGCTCAGCCTGGCCCGCTTCGCCAAGCGTGTGGTGCTGGTGGCCAAGGCTGCGACGCTCCAGGAGACGATGTCCCGGTACCTCGTCGAGAGGATCACGTCCGCACCCAACATCGAGGTGCGGTATCGCAGCGAGGTGGTGGCTTGTTCGGGCGACGGGCACCTTGAGGCGCTCACGCTCGCCGACAGGGATTCCGGCGTCAACGAGGAGGTGTCGTCGAGCTGGCTGTTCGTCTTCATCGGCGCGTCTCCGCGCACCGAGTGGCTCGGCCCTGACGTCGTCCGCGACGACAAGGGGTTCGTCGTCACAGGTCAAGATCTCCTAGCACCCGCCCACGCTCAGTCGTGGCCGCTGCCCCGTGCGCCCTTCGCCCTCGAGACGAGCGTGCCCGGGGTGTTCGCGGCCGGCGACGTCCGACTCGACTCCATGAAGCGGGTCGCCTCGGCCGTCGGCGAGGGCGCGATGTCGGTCTACCTCGTGCACCGCTACCTGGCCACGATCTGATGCGAGTCGACGACCTGCGCTCACTCGGCCTCTTCGACGGTCTGACTGACGACCAGCTCGCGGAGCTGGCCGAGGCCGGCACCGAGGTGCGCATCGAGCCTGGCGTCGATCTGTTCCGCGAGGGCGAGCACGCGGACTTCTGGTGGGTGCTCGTCGACGGTGCCATCGACCTCATGCGCCACATCGGTCGGGAGGACACAGTGGTCGGGAGGATGGACGCGCCGGGGCGCTGGGCTGGCGGTTTCAGGGCCTGGGACGAGAACGGCGTCTATCTCGCGACGGGCCGAGGAGTGGCCGACGGGCGGGTGCTCCGGGTGCCGGCGCAGGTGCTGCGCGAGCGATCCAGCGCTTGGTTCCCGTTCGGCGGACACCTCATCCAGGGGCTGTACGGCACCGCGCGCACCATCGAATCGACGGCGCGGCAGCGCGAGTCCCTCGTTACCCTCGGCACGCTCGCCGCTGGCCTCGCGCACGAGATCAACAACCCGGCAGCCGCCGCCACCCGGGCGGTCGACGCCCTCGAGGGCGCGAGCCAGACGCTGCTCGCGTCCCTCGGCCGTCTCGCCCAGGGCGAGATCTCGGCCCTTCAGTTCACCGCGCTCGACGCGCTGCGCCGTGAGATCGAGCCTCGGGCGTCGGTCCTGGACCCACTGGCGATGGCCGATCACGAGGAGGCTCTGTCGTCGTGGCTCGTTCACCACGGGGTCGAGCGCGACTGGAAAATCGCCCCGCCGCTTGCCGCCGCGGGAGTCGATCTGGCCTGGTGCGAGCGCGCGGCGACCGTGCTCGCGGGCGCTGCCCTGGAGCCAGGCCTGGAATGGGTGGCGAGCACGTTCTCCATGGCCACGCTCCTCTCGGAGGTGCAGGAGTCGACCCGGCGAGTCTCCGACCTCGTGGCCGCCGTCAGGTCGTACTCACAGATGGACCGGGCGTCGCTCCAACACATCGACGTGACGGAGGGCCTCGAGAGTACCCTGGTGATGCTTGGCCACAAGCTCCGCGACGGTGTCAAGATCTCCCGCAACTACGGTGCCGACGTCCCGCGGATCGAGGCGTACGCTGGCGAGCTCAACCAGGTGTGGACCAACCTCATCGACAACGCCGTCGACGCGATGAATGGCACGGGCACGCTCCAGATATCGACGTGGGGTGACGGGGAACACATCGTCGTCGAGATCGGCGACACCGGCCCGGGTATGTCGCCGCAGGTGGTGGCCCGCGCGTTCGAGGCGTTCTACACAACCAAGGACGTAGGCAAAGGCACTGGTCTTGGCCTCGACATCGCACGGCGCATCGTCGTGGAGCGCCACGGTGGCACGATCGGCATCGACTCCCGACCGGGTGAGACCGCCCTGCGGGTCCGCATCCCCGTCCGACCGCCCGAGCGGCGGCGCTCCTGAGGGTTCCCGGCTCTGCCCGAAGGCCTCCTCGGACTGGTCCTGGATGTCACGATCCCGTGTCGATGAGATGCGGACCGGGGGCGCGCATGGTAGGCCTCTACTTGGGTACCCAACCGGCGCCGAAGTGACCCTCGCCACATCAGACCTGAACGACGGGCAAATCGGCGTACACACTCAGGAGGCGTAGTCATGGCGTCAGGAGTCGAAACCGGACGTATCACAACAGACATCCCGGCACGGATGGACCGGCTGCCGTGGGCCAGATGGCATTGGCTGATCGTCATCGGCCTCGGCGCGGTGTGGATCCTCGACGGGCTCGAGGTGACCATCGTCGGCTCGATGTCGGCCGCGCTGGAGCCGGAAGGCACCGGCCTGGGGCTTTCCGCCTACGACGTCGGCTTCGCGGGCGCGGTGTACGTCGCCGG
>JACCUS010000247.1 GCA_013811715.1 Nocardioidaceae bacterium | reverse complement strand
GCCGGAGCGGCCTATCGGAACCGCCTTGAAAGCGGTCGCTGGCAGTGATGTCAGCCGCGGGTTCAAATCCCGCCTCCTCCGCCCGTGGAAGGTGTGTCGAGGCCGAGTGGTACGCCGCCCGTGGCTCGAGAGAGATGGAAGGTGGCTGCGCTGGCGGAAGACAGGACGTACTCGTTCGCCCGGTCGATAGGGCTCCGACCGATCGGGGCGGGCCTGGTGATGCTCGGGCTGCTGTGCGTGGTGGCCGCCGCGATCGGCTTCCCCGCTTGGGCTGTCGGCGGCCTGGTCGTGCTCGCACTGGCGCTCGTGGCGGTGGCGGTGCGCCTGTTGGCGTTCCCGCCCAGGCTGTTGACGCTGACGGCCGATCACTACGCCGTACACAACATCCGCGGCAACCCGACCGCCTCCGCTGCCTGGGCTGACGTGGCGTCGGTGAGCACCCGCGACATCGCTGGCTCGGCGGCTGTGGTGATCGAGCTCGCCGACGGCCGCACCTCGTTCGTGCCGGTCGGGCTGTTGGGGTCACGAGCGGTTGAGGCGCAGCGCGAGATCCACGAGCGGCTCAACAACGCCCACGGGTACCGCCGACTCAACGAGGGCTGAGACCGGCTTCGCCGATTGGAGACTTGCGGGGCGGGGCGGGTAGTCTGTGGCGACGCCGTTTGGTGGCGTGGAGGTGTCGCCTAGCCCGGTTTATGGCGCCCGCCTGCTAAGCGGGTTGAGGGTAAGCCCCTCTCGCGGGTTCAAATCCCGCCACCTCCGCTCCGGCGTTGGAGGCGTGCCGGGTCAGGTGGTCAGCAGCGTCTTCCCGAATACGGCTCGGCTTTGGATGGCGGCGTGCGCGTCAGCCGCCCGCGCCAGCGGGAACGTCTGACCCACGACCGGCTTGATGCGGCCGGCAGCGGCCTCGGCGAGTGCCTGCTCCGTGAGGCGCTTGAGCTCGGAGTCGGTGAGCTGCACCTGCTGGATCCCGCTGACGCTGATGCCGCGGCTGTTGGCATCCGCTGAGTCGATCTCCGCGAAACGGCCTCCTCGCCCCCGAGCGCAGCCCGGGCCTCGTCGACCCAGCCGGGGGATTCCGAGTCGACGACAACGCCCAAGTCCAGCTCCCGGATGCGCGTCAGCTTGCGTTCGCCACGGGCGACGGCGACGACCCGTCTGGCGCGCGCATGAGCCAACTGCAACGACACAATCCCCAGACCACCGCTGGCGCCGACCACCAACACCGCGTCCCGGCTGCCAATCTGCATGCCCTCGAAGAGAGCCAAGGCGGTGGGGCCGTCGTGAAGCAGCGCTGCGGCTTCTAGCATGCCCAACCCGGCTGCACGGTCGACAACCCTTCCGCGCGGACGACGACCTGATCGGCGTATCCGCCGCGTTCGCCGGTGTGCGCGACAACCTCAAGGCCGACCCAATGCGGATCCACGCCAGTCCCGACCGCGCGCACCCGGCCCGCCACGCCGTTACCTGGGATGTAGGGCGGTGTCACATCGAAGTACTCGCCGCCACCGCCTTGCCGGATCATCGTCTCGACCCACAGCACATCTGCCGCCGCCACGTCGATGACCACCTCACGTGACCCGGCGACAGGATCCGGAACCTCGCTCGTCCCCAGCACTTCGGGGGGGCCGAACCGGCTAACCACTGCCGCCTGCATGCCGATACTCCAATTTCGTCCGCGTCACCTGACACAACACAGCCTGGGGCTTCAAGCATGCTTGAAGTCACCAGGGCGGTTAATGAGTCGCGCAACGGCGCGGTGTGCACGTGTCCCGTCCCGCGTGTTCTCGGCAACAACAATCCGACCTGGGCCGGATCCTTGCTGCCAAACTCACCGGTAGTGTCGCAAGGATCCGACCTGGGCCGGATCCTTGCTGCCAAACGCGCCCGCCATGCGGCCAACGGTAGATTCGTGGGTATGGAGGGGCGATGGGTGCGAGTCGTGGTGGTGAGCGTGCTGCTCGGAACCGCTTGTACGTCGGGCGACTCGACTCCGGGCTCCGCCACCGCCACCAACGCCGCCCGAACCAGCAGCGGCATCACTGAGTCGACCCCGACCGCGAGCACCTCGCCGACCGGTCAGCCGACCAGCCAGCCGCCACCGCCGACCACGTCCACCGAGCCGCCGGGCGCGACCGAGCCGTTGGTGCTCGCCGTTCATCTGTCAAGAGGCGCGCTCGACATCTCCGAGCTGCTCGCCCGACGCCTGGTGGGGGGCGGCCAAGTCTCGTGGTCAGAGCTCGACGGCGGACGAGGGCGAGTCGACGTACGTCGCGGAGCGTCCGCGCTCACCCGGGTGCAGACCCGTCCTGGGGTGGTGGCCGTCGTCCCCGGCTCCGAGATCACCCCGCTCGTCCGGGCCGTACTCGTGGACGGCGCGGACCCGTTGCGGGAACCGGAGCGCTATCCGCTGCAGACGCCAGCGGTTGAAGAGGTGCCGGCAGTCGTGGAGCTGACCGTCTCCGGCGACATCATGCTGGGACGTGGCGTCGCCCCCGACCCCGGGGCCGCGGACCCCGCGCCGTCGCTGCGCCCGCTGCAGCGCCGGTTGGCGCGGGCGGACATCACCGTCGGCAACCTCGAGAGCACGCTGTCCAACGCGGGCGTCCCGCGTCAGGGCGACGACTCGTTCGCGGCCGACCCGGCAGTCGTCGCTCGGCTGGCGGACGCCGGCTTCGACGTGCTGTCACTGGCCAACAACCACACCGGCGACTACGGCGACGCCGCCTTGCGTCAGACGCTGCGCGAGCTCCGCGACAGCCCGATCGAGTCCGTCGGCGCCGGCGAAGACGCGCGGAGGGCCTGGCGGCCGGTGCTCGTCGAGCGCTCCGGAGTGCGGTTCGGCTTCGTGGCGTTCAACGCGATCGGCGAGACACCCATCGCCGGACCGGGCCAGCCCGGCGCGGCCTCGGTGCGGATGCAGCCCCGCACCGGCCCCCTCAACCAGGGCGACCTGCGCCGGCTGAGGCGGACCGTCGACGCGCTGACAGACCGGGTCGACGTGGTCATCGTGCTGCCGCACTGGGGCGACCAGTACACCAACCAACCGGTCCCAGCGCAGCGCCGGGTGGGCCGGGCGATCCTCCGGTCCGGTGCCGACCTGGTGGTCGGCGGTCATCCGCATTGGGTGCAGGGGGTGCAGGTGCACGACGACCGGCTGGTCGTGCACTCGCTGGGCAACTTCATCTTCGACATGGACTTCTCCCGGCAGACTCAGGAGGGGGTGCTGTTGGACCTGGTGTTCTGGGGGGACGAGCTGCGCGCCGCCACCTTTGCGCCGTACGTCATCGGTCCGGACTTCGCGCCGCGGCCGGTGCGTGGCGAGCGAGCCGAGGCGATCCTGGGTCTGCTGGCCGCCGCCAGCGACCCGCCGTTCAGCGGGTTGTGAGCCACTTCCACATCAGCCTGCCCACCTGGTCGAGCTGCGGGCGGCCGACGACGCCCGGCACGTCCTGCTCGCTGTGGTACTCGGCGTACGGGGTGCTGCCGACCCGGGCCGCGGCCAGCCCGGCCTTCTCGAACGACCAGTGGTCGCTGGACTGGTTGTCGGAGCACTCGGTCGTGGGCACCCGCACCTGGTCACCGGCGGCGGCCAGCTGACGCCGTACCCGCGGCGGGGACACCCCACCGGTGCACAGCGGTACGACGGAGCCGGTTCCCACCCGGTCCAGGGACACCATCGCCGTCAGATGGACCCGCTGGGAGGGCGACATCCGGGCGACGTACGCACGCGACCCGAAGTGGTGCATGTCGTCACCGTCGCCTCTCGGTTCCTCGGCGCTGAACAGCACGAACACGACCGGCACCCGGGTCGGCTGCTCCTCGGCGAGCCGGGCGAGCTCCAGCAGTACGGCGACGCCGGACGCGTTGTCCTCGGCGCCGGGTGCCTGCGGGACGGTGTCGAGGTGGGCGCCGACGAGCACGTGCGGCTCGCGCAGGCTGGTGCCCGGCGTGGTGGCGACGACGTTGCGGGTCGGACCGGCCGGCACCGGCTCGCCCCACGACACCCCCGCGGGGACGCGGAACCGCTGCCCCTGTACGACGTAGCCGAGGCGGCGCAGCCGCGTCTCGGCCCAGCTCGCCGCCTGGTCGAAGCTCTGCGTGGTGGCCTCGCGCGGGCCGATCCGCCCGGCCAGGTGGCGGACGCTGTGCAACACGGCGGCCGAGGAGAATCTGGTCGGTCGTTGTGGGGTCGTCGTGGTCTTCGTGGCTGTCGGGGAGGTCGTGGGAGGGCTGCTTGGAGTCGCGCCGGTCGTTGCGCTGCTGGTGCCGGCGGGAGTTGATGTTGGCTCTGCGCCTGAGCCGCCCGGGGTCCGTTGGCCGCTCGAGTCGCTTCCGGTCCTGTCGGCGACATCCGGTCGCGTCTCCTGCTCGGTAGTGCAGCCGAGGGCGGCCACCAGGGTGAGCATGGAGAGGATCGGAGCCGCGCCGCGAGCCGCGCCGCGGGCGCGGCGGCCTCTCATCGGTACTGCTCGCACAATTGTGAGGATACGCAGTCACCGTGTGGGTTTGCGCGGCCGCAGAAGTGATGGGTTTCTTCATTCTTCTGCCGACGCGCAGCAAATGTGGCAATCTCATCGCTGAAACAGTCG
>JACCUS010000213.1 GCA_013811715.1 Nocardioidaceae bacterium | reverse complement strand
CCGACCCAGGTGGCGCCCTCGACGGACTTGCCGGGCTCGAGATCCTTGTATACCTCGAAGAAGTGCTGGATCTCCAGCCGGTCGAACTTGGCGAGGTGGTGGATGTCGCGCAGGTGTTCCTGGCGAGGGTCACCGGCTGGCACGCACAACACCTTGTCGTCGCCGCCCTTCTCGTCGGTCATCCGGAACATGCCGATGGTGCGGGCATGGATCAAGCAGCCCGGGAACGTCGGCTCGGGGAGCAGCACCAGCGCGTCGAGTGGATCACCGTCGAGACCCAAGGTGTCGTCGATGAAGCCGTAGTCGGCGGGATACTGGGTGGCGGTGAAGAGCGTCCGGTCCAGCCGGATCCGCCCAGACGCGTGGTCGACTTCGTACTTGTTGCGGTGTCCCTTGGGGATCTCAATGGTGACGTCGAAATCCACTCTGCCTCCTGGCTGCCTGGCCTGGCCTGGCAACTCGCTCCGGCTCCACGCTCCGGTCTGGGCTAGTGTCCCCCACATGGACCCGTCGGTGCATGTCGAGGGAGGCGCCGCGCCGGGTTGCCACGTGCCGAACCGGCGTGGCGAACGCGGCGCTCTCCTGCACAAGGCGGGCGCGCTGGTCGTGGTGCTGCTTTTGGCGGCCGCCGCTGCAGCCCAGCAGGGGCTCATCCCCCCCATCGGCGGGGAGCGGCAGACACGTGCGGAGCCGGAGGCGGAGCCGCAGCCGGAGCCACTTCCTCCCGCTGCCCCCGGGCTTGCCTTGGAGCCACCTGCTGCCGCAGGGGCGGTGCTCAAGGCAGCGACATCGGCGAAGCCTGTCGCCGTACCGCCGCTCAAGCGGCTGCTGCGCCAAACGGTGCGGGACCCCTCTCTTGGCAGACATCTCGGACTTGTTGTTTCTGAGCTGGGCGACGAGCAGCCGCTGTGGACCTTCGGTGAACCGGGCACCGTGATCCCCGCGTCCACCTTGAAGTTGCTGACCACGCTGGCTGCGCTGGAGGTGTTGGGACCACGCGAGCAGTTCGAGACCACGGTCGTCAGTGGCCGCTCTGCCCGGGATGTGGTGCTTGTCGGCGGCGGCGACCCGCTGCTGACCGGCAGCACCCCCCGCGGCGCCGAGGCGGCACATCTGTACCCACGCCCCGCAAGTCTGGAAGCCCTGGCGGTGCTGACCGCGGCCCGGTTGGAGAAGCAAGGGGTACGTCGAGCGCGGGTGCGCTACGACGACTCGCTCTTCGTCGGCCCGGCCGTGAACCCACAATGGGAGCCGGACTACGTCCCGGAGTCGGTAGTCAGCCCGATCAGCGCACTCTGGGTGGACGAGGGCCGTGTTGTTGAGGGTCTCGTGCAGCGCGTGGCAGACCCCGCCGACGAAGCGGCACAACGGTTCGTCCGGCTGCTGAAGCAGCAAGGCGTCATCGTGCTGGGGGCGGCGGCCCCGGGTCGTGCACCCAAGGCGGGAGAGCGGATCGCCATGGTCGAGTCCGCGCCGCTGGACCAGATCGTCCAACACGTCTTGGAGGCCAGTGACAACGAGGGGGCGGAGGTGCTGCTCCGCCACATCGCACTGGCGGCTGGTCGTCCCGGTTCGTCGGGGGCGGGCGTGCAGGCGATGCGGACTGTGTTGACGGGCCTGGGAATCGACCTCGAGGGCGCGAAGATCTACGACGGAAGCGGATTGTCGCGCCAAGACGTGGTGCCGACGACGACACTGGTCGACGCACTGCAGATCGCCGCTCAACCGGCCCACCCCGAGTTGCGCACGGTGATCTCGACGCTGCCCGTCGCCGGGTTCAACGGCAGCTTGGCCGATCGATTCGTCGAGGAGGGCGCTGTCGGCGTCGGGGTCGTCCGGGCAAAGACGGGAACCCTGACAGGAGTGCACGGGCTGGCGGGGCTGGTCATGACGCGGGAGGGGCAGCCGTTGCTGTTCGCCGCCGTCGCCGATCGGGTGCCCGTGCGCAAGACGCTCGACGCGCGTGCCACGCTCGATGTGATTGCGGCGCAGCTGTCGACGTGCGGCTGTTGATCCGGGGATGGAGTGACGCGGCAGCCGGTTTCGACAGGAGCAATCGCCGGGCAGGAGTGACGCCGTACGGTTGAGCCCATGGCACTCGAGGCAAACGACCCGTCCCGCGATGACGCTGCTGACGACCACGGCGACATGGTCGACTGGGACCTGGCGATCACGACGGCCAAGCGGCTGATGAAACCTGGCCCGGATATCGGTCGGGACGAGGCCCGGGGGGTAGTCGAGGAGCTGCGTATCGCCGCCGCACGATCCGAGGGGCATGTCCGTGAGCACACCGGGCTCCGCGCCGAGTCCGCCACAGCGCCGGTGCTGGTGGTGGACCGGGCTGGGTGGGTGCAGGCCAACGCCGACGGGTTCAGACAGGTGCTACGCCCGCTCATTGCAAAGATGAAGGACAAACGTGGAGAACCAGGCGGCCTGACGACCGCGATCGGCTCGCGGGTGACCGGGCTCGAGGCCGGAGGGCTGTTGGCCTTCTTGTCGAACAAGGTGCTCGGCCAGTTCGACCCGTTCTACACCGGGCCCGCCGCTCCGGGTGGAGCCGGCCACGGCGGCCGGTTGCTACTGGTGGCGCCCAACGTCGTCCACGTCGAGCGCGAGCTCGAGGTGGACCCGCACGACTTCAGGCTCTGGGTGTGTCTGCACGAGGAGACTCATCGGGTCCAGTTCACGGCGGTGCCGTGGTTGCGGCGGCATCTGCTGGATGAGATCGCGGGTCTGCTGGAGAGCACCGAGCTCGACCCCGGCAAGTTGGCGGCGATGATGCGCGACGGCATCGACAAGGTCGGCAGGCTGGTGCGCGGCGACACGGAGGTGTCGCTGTTGGACATCATGCAGACACCGGAGCAGCGGGCGGTGCTCGAGCGGGTGACGGCGGTGATGTCGCTGTTGGAGGGCCACGCCGAGGTTGTCATGGACGGAGTGGGGCCGGATGTGGTGCCGTCGGTGGTGACGATCCGGGAGCGGTTCACCGCACGCCGTGCGGGGGCCGGCCCGGTGGACCAGATGATCCGCCGGCTGCTCGGCTTCGACGCCAAGCTGCGGCAGTACCGCGACGGCGCCGAGTTCGTGCGGGGCGTGATCGACAAGGTCGGGATGGAAGGCCTCAACGCCGTCTGGGCCGACCCGGACAACCTGCCCGACCGGGCCGACATAGCGGACTCGAACCGCTGGGTCAGCCGGGTCCACGGCTGAGGCCCGTGGATGGCGCGGCTTGATCCGGCTGTCGCCGAGGTACGCCGCGCCGTCCGACTCTCCCTTGACGACCTCGACCCCGGTGCTCGGCTGGTGGTGGCGTGCTCCGGCGGAGCCGACTCGATGGCGCTGGCCGCCGCCACGGTCTTCGAGGCACGCACGGCTGGCTGGCTCGTCGGGGCCGCCGTGGTCGACCATCAGCTGCAGGAGGGTTCGCCACGGGTGGCTCGGGTCGTAGCGAGCCGACTGCAAGTACTCGGTTGTGACCCGGTCGAGGTCGCGCAGGTCGACGTCGGGGCACGCGGAGGCCCGGAGGCCGCTGCTCGGGCGGCGCGTTATGACGCGCTTGAGCGGTTCGCCGAACGGCAAGGCGCTGTCCTCCTGTTGGGGCACACCCTCGACGACCAGGCCGAGACCGTCATCCTCGGGCTGGCTCGCGGGAGCGGCATCCGGTCGCTGTCAGGCATGTCCGCGACCACTCCTCGGCTACGGCGACCGCTGCTGTCCTTGACCCGCGCCACCACCCGGCAGGCATGTGCCGCGATGGGTCTGGAGATCTGGGAGGACCCGCACAACGATGATGCGCGCTTCGCCAGGGTGCGGGTCCGGGGCCGCGTCCTTCCGGTCCTGGAGGCGGAGCTCGGCCCCGGGGTGGCGGCCGCGTTGGCCCGGACAGCGGCCTCTGCCCGGCAGGACAACGCGGCGCTCGACGAGCTGGCCGACGCCTTGTACCATCAGGCGCTGCTCCCGGAGGGGGCTTTGGAGGTGGCGGAGCTGGCCCGCGCCGCACCCGCGTTGCGTCGGCGCGCGCTGCGGCTGGCTGCGCTCGAGGCGGGTTGCCCGCCGGGTGAGTTGTTCGCCGTACACATCGATGCCGTCGAGCGGCTCGTCTCGGGATGGCGCGGCCAGGGCCCGCTCGACCTGCCCGGCCAGGTCAAGGCGTCCGGCGATGGGCATACCCTCGGCTTCCGGCGCGCCGGTGTGGGACGCTTGAGCGACCGCGACCACTAGCCTGGAGTTCCTTTGGACGTCACCCACGTCGAGAAAGACATCGCCGCCACCTTGATCAGCGAGGAGCAGATCCAACAGCGGCTGCACGAGCTCGCGCGCGAGATCGAACACGACTACGCTGGGCGCGACCTGTTGATCGTGGGAGTGCTCAAGGGCGCCGTCATGGTGATGGCCGACCTGGCCCGATGCCTCAACCGGCACGTTGCGATGGACTGGATGGCAGTGTCCTCGTATGGATCGGGCACGTCGTCGTCCGGCGTGGTTCGGATCCTGAAGGACCTGGACACCGACATCAGCGGGCGGCATGTGCTGATCGCCGAGGACATCATCGACACCGGCCTGACGCTGTCGTGGCTGGTGGCCAACCTTCGGTCCCGCGGTCCCGAGTCGGTCGACATCTGCGCCCTGTTGCGCAAGCCTGATGCCGTACGGATGGCGGTGGACGTCAGGTACGTCGGTTTCGACATCCCCAACGAGTTCGTCGTGGGGTACGGGCTCGACTACGACGAGCGATACCGGAACCTGCGGTCGATCGCTACGCTCTCCCCTCAGGTCTACACGTGACCAGGTCAGGGATGGCACAGGACTGGGATGAAAGCCCATTTTGGCCGTAGGCGACAATGGACCCAACAGTTGTTGACTGATCGGCAGGAGGCACGGGGCTACGGTCTCGGATGAGAGACGTGAAACGCTGGTTACGTGGGCCCTGGCTGTGGGTCGCCCTCTTCGCCATCTTGATCCTCGTCGTGCTCGACGTGGTGTCCTCGAGCGATGGCTACGAGGACGTCGACACGGCGGAGATGGTCGAGACGATCGAGTCCGGGCAGGTCAAGAGCGTCATCTTCGTCGACGGCGACCAACAGATCCAGGCAACCCTCGACACCGGCGACAAGATCCAGGCCCAGTGGCTCGGCGATCAGGGGCTCGACCTGCTCAACCTGGTCGAGTCCGAGATGGACCAGGGCACGATCGCGGAAGCGTACGACGTCGAGGTGCCACAGCCCAGCCTGCTCTGGAGCTTCATTGGCACGATTTTCCCGGTCTTGCTGATCGTGTTGTTCTTCCTCTTCATGATGAACAGCCTGCAGGGCGGCGGTGGACGCGTGATGCAGTTCGCCAAGTCCAAGGCGAAGATCGTCAGCAAGGACACCCCGAAGACGACCTTCGCCGACGTGGCGGGTGTCGACGAGGCCATCGAGGAGCTCCACGAGATCAAGGAGTTCCTCCAGCAGCCGGCCAAGTTCCAGGCCGTCGGCGCCAAGATCCCCAAGGGCGTGCTGCTCTACGGCCCACCGGGCACCGGCAAGACCTTGCTGGCACGCGCGGTCGCCGGGGAGGCCAGCGTGCCGTTCTACTCGATCTCCGGCTCGGACTTCGTCGAGATGTTCGTCGGCGTCGGTGCGTCGCGAGTGCGCGACCTGTTCGAGCAGGCCAAGGAGAACGCTCCCGTCATCGTCTTCATCGACGAGATCGACGCTGTCGGTCGGCACCGTGGCGCCGGCCTCGGCGGGGGCCACGACGAGCGCGAACAGACCCTGAACCAGCTGCTCGTCGAGATGGACGGTTTCGACGTCCGCGGCGGGGTCATCTTGATCGCCGCCACCAACCGCCCCGACGTGCTCGACCCGGCGCTGCTGCGCCCCGGCCGCTTCGACCGGATGATCGCCGTGGCGGCCCCCAACATGGACGGTCGGCACAAGATCCTCCTGGTGCACTCGCGGGGCAAGCCGATCGCGACGGGGGTCGACCTGATGACGGTCGCCCGGCGTACACCGGGCTTCACCGGCGCAGACCTCGCCAATGTGTTGAACGAGGCGGCTCTGCTCACCGCCCGGAAGGACCAGAAGCTCATCGACGACTACTTCCTGGACGAGGCCATCGACCGGGTGAGCATGGGGCCGCAGCGGCACTCCCACCTGATGAGCGAGGAGGAGAAGCTGATGACGGCCTACCACGAGGGTGGCCATGCCCTGGTGGCGGCCGCCTTGCCGGGGACGGACCCGGTCACGAAGATCACCATCTTGCCGCGGGGACGCGCTCTCGGCTATACCCAGGTGCTGCCCGAGGCCGACAGGTCGTCGGTGTCACGCAACGAGCTGCTCAACCAGCTCGCCTATGCGCTCGGCGGCCTCGCCGCCGAGCAGCTGATATTCCATGACCCGACCACTGGTTCGTCCAACGACATCGAGAAGGCCACCAAGGTCTCTCGCGCGATGGTGACGAGCTACGGGATGAGCGAGCGGCTGGGCGCGGTCAAGCTCGGCGATGAGACCGCTGAGCCGTTCGTCGGGCGCGACATCGGACACACCCGCAACTACTCAGAAGAGGTCGCCGGGATCATCGACGACGAGGTCAACAAGCTGCTGACGAACGCGCATCAGGAGGCGTTCGACATCTTGGTGCAGAACCGCAAGGTGCTCGACGACCTCGTCACCCAGTTGCTAGAAGAGGAGACCATCGACCGTAAGGGGTTGGCGGAGCTCTTCGTCGACGTGGTCATGCGGCCGGTGCGCCCGGCCTGGACGGGGTCTGACACCCGGGTCCCGTCCGCCATCCCCCCGGTCGACCTGCCACCCGGTGTCAACGGGCGTCCCGAACGGCCCGGTGAGATCACCGTCAGCCCGGGCACCGAGACACCCGTCGGTCAGGGCGGCCTGCCTCCGGCCGGGCCGCCGGGATCGCCGCCCTCGGCTGGCCCGCAACCGCCGAGCGGGACGTCGACAGATCCCCACCCCTGACATGGGCGCTGACCCGGTGTTGACGTCGGCCGACACTGTCGTCCCGCCCTTCGATCACGACCGTGCCGAGGCCGCGGTGCGTGAGCTGCTGATCGCGATCGGCGAGAACCCCGACCGGGAGGGGCTCCGAGGCACCCCTAGGCGCGTCGCCAAGGCGTACGAGGAGACGTTCGGCGGCCTGCACGTGCGGCCCGAGGAGGTTCTCCAGAGCACGTTCGACCTCGGCCATGACGAAATGGTGGTGGTCAAGGACATCGCGGTGTGGTCGATGTGCGAGCACCACCTTGTCCCCTTCACCGGGCTCGCCCACGTGGGTTATGTGCCCAGCCGCGACGGCCGCATCACCGGTCTGTCGAAACTCGCGCGCCTGGTGGACGTGTTCGCGCGGCGGCCCCAGGTGCAAGAGCGGCTCACCACCCAGGTCGCCGACTCGCTGATGAAGATCTTGCAGCCGCGCGGCGTTATCGCGGTCTTCGAGTGTGAGCATCTGTGCATGACCATGCGGGGGGTGCGAAAGCCCGGCTCCCGGACCGTCACCAGCGCCGTGCGCGGCCAGCTGCGCGACCCGGCGACGCGGGCCGAGGCGATGAGCCTCATCCGCGGGTGATGTACTCCGCTCCGCCGCACTGGGTCGAGGGTCTCCCACAGCCCGGCCGCTGCTTGGTGATGGGCGTCGTGAACGTGACGCCGGACTCCTTCTCCGACGGAGGCAGGTGGTTCGAGCGGCCGGCGGCGATCGAGCATGGGCTCGCTCTGCTGGCCGAGGGGGCCGACGTGATCGATGTCGGCGGAGAGTCCACCCGGCCGGGCGCAGAGCGCCCGAGCGCCGAAGAGGAGATGAGCCGGACCATTCCCGTGGTCGAGGCGCTGACCGCCGCCGGTGCAGTAGTCACCATCGACACAATGCGTCCCGCCGTGGCCAGAGCGGCTGTCCAAGCCGGCGCTGTCGCAGTCAACGATGTCTCCGGCGGTCTTGGCGATGACGAGATGTTGGCCGCGGTGGCCGAGCTCGAGACGCCGTACATCTGCATGCATTGGCGCGGCCACTCCGCGCACATGCAAGATCAGGCGCGGTACGACGACGTGGTGGCTGAGGTGGCAGGTCAGCTGGCCGCGCGCATCCAGGCATCACTCGCAGCCGGTATCGCGCCTGGGCGGCTGGCGATCGACCCCGGTCTCGGCTTCGCCAAGACGGGGGAGCACAACTGGTCTTTGCTCCGGCGGCTGGAGTCCCTGCACACACTCGGACACCCGATCCTGGTGGGCGCTTCCCGCAAGACGTTCCTGGGTGCGCTGCTGGCCGACGAGTCCGGCGACCCTCGACCCGCCCTCGAACGAGACGCTGCCTCGGCGGCCCTTTCGGTGCTGGCTGCCCTCTGTGGCGCCTGGTGCGTGCGGGTCCACGACGTGCGTCGCTCGATCGACGCGGTGCGGGTCGCCTCACGATGGGTCAAACAGGAAGCGCCATGACGGCCGACATCGATGAGGTGCTGGTCGCGCATGCCGAGTTCTACGCCGCATTCGAACGCGCCGACTACGACGCGATGCAGGAGGTCTGGGCCGACGACGACGGCATCGTGTGCGTGCACCCTGCCGCCGAGCCGATCCGTGGCCGGGTGGCGGTGATGCGGTCCTGGCTGGCCCTGATGGCGGGGGTGCCGTACATCCAGTTCTTCCTCACCGACGTGCAGGCGTCCGTCGTGGGCGACCTGGCCTCGGTCAGCTGCCGAGAGAACGTCTTGTCCGCGGGAGCAGACACGCCAATCGGTGCGTTCGCCGGCGGGAGTGCCGCCGCCACCAACGTCTTCCGGCACACCCCGAGCGGTTGGAGGTTGTGGGTCCACCACGCCTCGCCGGTACTGTCGAAGGCGGAAGCCGGACAGGAAGAGACGCCATGACGCAACCGGCGACGAAGCCCCCGACCGATCGACTCGTGCTGCGTGGGCTGCGGGGGCTCGGGCACCACGGCGTCCTCGACTCCGAGCGTCTCGCCGGACAGGAGTTCGTCGTCGACGTCGCACTGGGCCTCGACACCCGGGCGGCCGCGGCCGACGACGACCTATCCGCTACCGTCCACTACGGAGTGCTTGCGGACCGGTTACACAGCGCGATCACCTCGAACCCGGTGGACCTGATCGAGACGCTGGCGCAGCGGCTCGCCGACATCTGCTTGGCCGAGCCAACCGTCGTCTGGGTCGAAGTCACGGTCCACAAGCCGCACGCACCGATCCAGGTGGCGTTCGACGACGTCAGCCTGACTATCCACCGGAGCCGAGATGACTGAGACGCCCAACCCGCACATCATCGACCCCGACACGCTCACCGGCGAGATGCGACCGATCCGCTCTGCCGTCCTCGCGCTGGGCAGCAACGAGGGGGATCGCTTCGCCAACCTGCAGGGGGCCACCGACTCCCTCGTCGACACCCCTGAGATACACGTCGTCACGGTGTCCTCGGTCTATGAGAGCGCGGCCGTCGGCGGACCCGAGGACTCCCCGGACTTCCTCAACGCCGTCCTGCTCGCCGACACGACCCTGTCGGTGGCGATGCTCTTGGACCGCGCCAAGGCGATCGAGGATGCCTATGGCCGAGAACGCTCAGAGCGAGGAGCCCCCCGCACCCTTGACGTCGATCTGATCGTCGTGGGTGAGCGGCTCTCGGACACCGACGAGTTGAGGCTGCCGCACCCCCGGGCGCATGAACGGGCCTTCGTCTTGGTGCCGTGGTACGAGATCGACGAGCAGGCACAGATCCCGGGGAAGGGCAAGATCGCCGACCTGATGGCCGAGCTCGACACCTCGACGCTCGTGCACCGCGACGACCTGAGGCTGGAGGCGTAAGTGCTCCTGACGTCAACAGGGGCCGCCAGCATTGGCTGACCAGCGGAGCCCGACCCGAGGAACCGTCGGCCCCACTCGGATCAGGACGCTTGGGGTGGCCTTCGTCGTCGGGGCTGTGCTCGGCTACGGCTTGGTGGTGGTGGCTGAGCGGATCAGTGGCGCCGCGCCGCCTGTCCAGTGGACCGCTGTCTTGGCGCTGGTCGCGATCGCCGTCATCGTCTTCGTGCTGGCCTATTCGACGTACCGGACGGTGCATCGCGAACGGCGCCGGATGAACCCGCAGCGGGCGGTCAACTTCTTGTTGCTGGCCAAGGCGAGCGCACTGGTCGGCGCGGTGATCGCCGGCGGCTACGTCGGCTTCGGGCTCCAGTTCATCGACGAAATGGACGTCGAACTGCCCCGGGAGAGGGTCATCGGCGCGCTGAGCGCCGCTGTCGCCGCTTTGCTCATCGTGGTCGCCGGCCTGGTGCTCGAGCGCGCCTGCCGGATTCCGCGGGACGACAACGAATAGCGCACCGGGCCGCTGGCTTGCAACCGAGGTGGGCCGCGGTCGGCGTCAGTGGAGCGGGCCGGTGGAGGAGAGTGTGACCTCCTCCGGCTGCACCCCCTGGTCGTCGGCGCCGACCGATCTGCGCAGCGCCTCGTGCAGGGTCGCCGGGGTGAGCACCCCGAGGAACTGGTCGCGGTCGAGCACGGCCACCCAGCCGGCGTCCCACTGCAGCATGGTCGCGAGGGCCTCCTTGAGGGTGGCGTCCTTGGGGACCCACGCCTCCATCCGCTCCGCCCGGTCACCGACCGTGGCGCTCCCACCGCAGTCCTCCACTCCGATCCAGCCGCGCAGGTTGTGGTCGGCGTCCAACACGATGGCCCAGCGAGCGTCCTCGGCGTCCATGCTCAGATGCGCGTCGGAGAGTGTGTCGTCAACCTGTACGACGGGGGGTCGCTCGAGGTCCACCTGCTCGATCGGGGTCACGGCAAGCCTGCGCAGCCCTCGGTCGGCGCCGACGAACTCCGCGACGAAGTCGTCGGCGGGACCGCCGAGCACTCGGGCCGGAGTGTCGAACTGGGCGAGCCGACCCCCCTGCTCGAAGACCGCCACCCGGTCACCGAGGCGCACCGCCTCTTCGATGTCGTGGGTGACGAAGACGACGGTCTTGGCGAGGTTGGCCTGGATGTCGAGGAACTGGTCCTGCAGGCGCATCCGGACGATCGGGTCTACTGCGCCGAACGGCTCGTCCATGAGCAGCACCTCGGGGTCGGCCGCCAGCGCGCGCGCCACCCCCACCCGCTGGCGCTGACCGCCGGAGAGCTGGTGCGGGTAGCGGTCGCCGTGGGTCCCGGGGTCGAGTCCGACCAGCTCCAGCAGCTCGTCGACCCGCGCGCGGGTCTTGCCGCGGTCCCAGCCCTCCAGGCTCGGGACAGTCGCCACGTTGGCCCGGATTGTCTGATGCGGGAACAGGCCGATCTGCTGGATGACGTATCCGATCCGCCGCCGCAGCTGCACCGGGTCGACCGCCGTGACGTCCTCGCCGTCGATGAAGATCCGCCCGCTCGACGGCTCGACCAGCCGGTTGATCATCTTCATCGTGGTCGTCTTGCCGCAGCCGCTCGGGCCGACCAGGACGGTCAGCTCGCCCCGCGCCACCTCGAGGTCAAGCTCGTGCACCGCGACGGTGCCGTCGGGGTAGCGCTTGCTGACGCCCTCGAGCCGGATCATGGGATCTTCGGTACGGTCCACGCGTGACCTCCATCGTGGCGGCTGGCGGGCCGACCTGCTTGGCCGAGAACGCCTGGGTGTGCGGGGAGTACCTGAGAACACGTCAGGACCTGCTGATCGAAGCGACCCAGCAGCATCTCTTCATCACGGTGGTGTCAGTAGTGATCGGGCTGCTGCTGGCGTTTCCCCTGGCCCTGTTGGCCCGACGCTACCGAAAGACCCAGGGTCTCGTGCTCGGCACGGTCGCCACGTTCCCGCGAATCGTCTGGTGCGGGAACAGCCCGATCTG
>JACCUS010000180.1 GCA_013811715.1 Nocardioidaceae bacterium | reverse complement strand
AGCCGGGCGTAGCCGAGGTCGAGCGTGCCGGGAGTGGCCGGCACGGCGGGTGCGCGAGATCCCGCAGCCGGGTCTCCATCGGCAGAGCGCTCGTCGGCAGCGTCGGTCATGCGGGTGAATCTAGCCGTCGCGGGGGGCTCGACGTGAACCGCCCGCCAGCTGCCCCTCACTAAGGTTGGGGGATGCCCGGTGTGCCGCCCGCCCGCTATGCCTACCTCGGGCCCGAGGGGACGTTCACGGAGGCGGCGCTGCGGTCGCTTCCCGCCGCGGCAAAGGCCGAGCTGCAGCCGTTCGCGACGGTGGCCGTCGCGCTCGACGCGGTGCGCCTCGGTGACGCCGACGGCGCGGTGGTGCCGATCGAGAGCTCGGTGGAGGGCGCTGTCGCGGTGACGCTCGACGAGCTGTCGACCGGCGACCCGTTGATCATCACCAAGGAGATGCTCGTCGAGGTGCAGTTCTCGCTGCTGGCGAAGCCCGGCGCCCAGCTGCCCGACATTCGCAAAGTGGCGACCCACCCGCACGCAGAGGCGCAGTGCCGGCGCTGGCTGGCCACCCACCTGCCGAAGGCCGAGGTGGTGTTGGAGTCCTCGACCGCCCACGCGGCCGCCATGGTCGCTGTACCAGATCCGTTGTACGACGCGGCGATCGCGGCGCCGATCGCCGCCCAGACCTACCGGCTCGCGACACTGGCCACCGGTGTCGCCGACAGGACCGGTGCGGTGACGCGCTTCGTGCTGGTCTCGCGGCCGGGGCCACCGCCCGCGCCGACCGGCGCCGACAAGACGTCGCTGGTGGCGTTCATCCACGACAACCACCCGGGGGCGCTGCTCGAGCTGCTGGAGCAGTTCGCGGCGCGCGGCGTCGACCTCACCCGGATCGAGTCGCGGCCGACCGGCTCGGCGCTCGGTCAGTACTGCTTCTCGATCGACGCCCAGGGCCATGTGGCCGACGCCAGGGTCGGTGAGGCGCTGATGGGCCTGCGCCGTACCTGCGCCGACGTCCGGTTCCTCGGTTCTTATCCCCGGGCGGACGGCTCCGCGACGGCAGTGACGCCGGGTACGGCGGACTCCGACTTCACCGACGCTGACGCGTGGCTGCGCCGCCTGCGCGGCTCGTGAGACGGCACCCAGTTCGTCAGCCCCCTCTCCCCGATTGCCGGAAACGTGCTGCCCGGAACTCACTCAGGTTCAGGCCGCCGATTCTGGTCCCGGCCGTCTGGAAATGCGAGTAAACGGCGACCGAGCCGGCCAGTTGCGCGAACTTCTCGCAATTGGCCGAGACAGTCGGTGCGAGCGCGCGGGCCGTCCGAAGGCCGCGAAGTCGACATCGGCTGGCGCAGCCACAGTGACCGACCGACCACGCCCGGTTAGGCTTCTGTCCGTGCCGATCGAACCCACGACGCTGAGCTGGATAGCCGTGGCCGCGCTGGGGGTCGCCACGTTGGCGCTGCTGGTGTCGTCGGCCGCCTGGAGACGCGCCGGGCGTCGCCGGTCGTCCGCTCCGAAGCCGGCACGACGGCGTTCCGCGCCGCGACCTCGCATTCGCCGTGGGCCGCTCAGCGGCGACCAGGTGACGGCCGAGATCCAACGGCTGCGGTCGGACGTGTCCACGTCGCTGCGTCACATGGCGGTGGTGCGCTACGACGCTTTCGGCGACATGGGCGGTCACCTCTCCTGGTCGATGGCGCTGCTCGACGACGGCGGCGACGGCGTCGTACTCACGTCTATCCATGGGCGCAGCGACTCCCGCACCTACGCCAAGAACGTCTCGTCGTGGACCGTCAACCAACAGCTCTCGCCGGAGGAGGCAGAGGCCATCGGCTTCGCCCGCAGCCAGGACTGACCCGCGTTGTCCCCGATTCGTCTGCGAAGCTGCCGCCGCAGGAGCCCTCAAGAGCCCAGACGAATCGCCTGCGTTGAGACTCGTCTGGATCGCTGTCGCTGAGAGCCTCCTCGAATGGCCAGACGAATCAACGGGGCAGAGGAATCAATCGCGTCCGAGCGCCGTTGACTGTGCTGGCCCGCGCCGATGGCCGCGACTCATAACAAGCCGATGGCCGCGATTCGTAACAGGCGGCGTCGGACCCATGGAAAGATGAGGCGCTCGGCCCGCTCTGACCGGCTGAGCGTCTGATCTCTGTGCAGAGAGGAACGAGCCATGAGCGTGCGGGCGCGCGACCTGGGCATCGTCGTCGGGCGGGGGCGGCCGGGACTTCTCAACGCGATCACCGATGTCCCCGGCGTCCGGGTGGGGCATGCGACGCTCATCGACGGGGAGGGGCCGCTGGTCGTCGGGCGGGGCCCGGTCCGCACCGGCGTGACCGTGATCGTGCCGCGCCACGAGCGGCCGTGGGAGCAGCCCGCCTTCGCCGCCGCGCACGCTCTGAACGGGAACGGCGAACTCACCGGCATGGCCTGGCTGCGCGACTCCGGTCTGCTGCTGTCGCCGGTGGCGATCACGTCGACCCACGCCGTCGGCGCGGTCCGCGACGCGCTGGCCGCCGAGGAGGCGAAGGCGCGCCCGGCCAGTGACCTGTTCTGGCGGCTCCCGGTGGTCGCCGAGACGTACGACGGGCTGCTGAGCGACGTCAACGGCGGCCACGTCCGTGCCGAACACGTCCGAGAGGCGTTGCAAAGCGCGGCCGACGGGCCGGTGGCCGAGGGCAATGTGGGCGGCGGCACCGGGATGATCTGCCACGGCTTCAAGGGCGGCATCGGGACCGCGTCCCGCCGACTCGCCGACGACGTTGACGGCTACACGGTCGGCGTACTCGTCCAAGCCAACCACGGCCGTCGCGAGCGGCTCACGATCAACGGGGTCGAGGTGGGAAGAGCGGTCCCCGTCGACGTGATCCCCGCCCCCGCCCCACCTGAGCTGCCCGCTGGCCGCTCGGGCGGGGGCTCGATCGTCGTGGTGGTGGCGACCGACGCGCCGCTGCTGCCCCACCAGTGCGCCTGGGTCGCTCAACGGGCAGGTCTCGGCGTCGGGCGCGTCGGCGGGACGGGTGAGCACTGGAGCGGAGACGTATTCGTCGCCTTCGCCACCGGGAACCGCGGCCTACCCAGCGGCGACTACAGCGCTGGCGCGCGTCCGACCGTGCCGTTGACGATGCTCTCCAGCGCCTACATCGACCCGGTCTACGACGCGGTCATCGAGGCGACCGAGGAGGCAATCCTCAATGCGCTCGTCGCCGCCGAGACGATGACCGGGCGAGACGGCGTCGTCGCGCACGCCCTAGACCACGACCGGCTGGTGGCAGTGCTCAACCGGTGAGCAGGGAGCAAACCCGCCAATGGGCTAGAACATATGTTCGAGTCAGCGTATCGTGGATCAGATGACGACACACTTCCAGGCATCTCTGCTCGAGGAGGCGGCTGTCGCCGTGGCCGGTCTCGGTCCACTGGCCCGGTCGTTGCGCCGTACGGAGTTGACCCGCGGTGCTTGGGTCGACGTCCTGCCGGGGTGGGTCAGCGGCTCCGACGAGCTGTTCCTCCGGTTGGTCGACACCGTCCCGTGGCGGGGGGAACGCCGCCAGATGTACGCGCGGGAGGTCGACGTGCCACGGCTGCTGAGCTGGTACGGCGAGGGCGCAGTACTCCCTGACGCGGTTCTCGAACAGGCCAAGCAGGCACTCAGCGAGCACTACCGCGACGATCTCGGGGAGCCGTTCTGCACCGTCGGCCTGTGTTACTACCGAGACGGTCGCGACAGCGTCGCCTGGCACGGCGACACGATCGGGCGGGGCAAGCACGAGGACACGATGGTGGCGATCCTCTCGTTGGGAGCGGCGCGTCGGCTCATGCTGCGTCCGCGCGGAGGCGGTGAGTCGATGGGCTTCGCGCTGGGGCACGGCGACCTGATCGTCATGGGCGGCTCGTGCCAGCGCACGTGGGAGCACGCCATCCTCAAGACCACCCGCCCGGTGGGCCCGCGGATCAGCGTCCAGTTCCGCCCGCGCGGCGTCCGGTAGCCCGCCGGATCCCGCAGTGCCAGATCAGACGTTCGTGGGCCGAGGTGCTCGACGCCCCGATGTCGTGCGTGACCTCTGGGCGACAACGTCGTTGCTCCCCAGGAGAGTCCACGACCAAAGGAGACCCCCGTGCGGATCCGCCGCCTCATACTTCCCGTGTTCGCGACTGCCATGCTTCTCGCCCCGGCCGCGTCAGCGTCGGTCGAGGGTGACATCCCCGCCGTCACCGAGACGTCGTACGTCGAGCTCAAGGCGCCGCAGCCTGACTGGTACACCTCTCAGCTGCACTCGCGCGTCCTCCGAGCCGCTGATCGCGGAGAGGGCGTCGCCATCCCCGAGGGCGTGGACTACCCCACAAGCGGACTGGCGTTCACCGGCATCCGCCCAGGCTCGTGGATCATCTCACCGGCCGGTTGCACCGCGAACTTCGTGTTCGGTTCAGCACGCGACTACTTCATCGGAACCGCGGGCCACTGCGCCGACGTCGGCGACGAGGTGACGGTCGTGGCCGCGCCGGGCGTGCTGATGAACATCGGCACGACCGTGAAGAGCGTCGACCGAGGAGTAGGCAACGACTTCGCGCTGATCGACGTCCGCCCGTCGATGGAGCAGTTCGTCACCCCGTCCATGGCCTACTTCGGAGGTCCCACCGCCGCGGGCAGCCCGCAGCCAGGCGACGTCGTCGAGCACTCCGGCCACGGCCTGGTGCTCGGCACCGGCGGCACGCCACGCGCCGGAGTGGTGGTCTACCGCGGCAACGGCGACGGCGGGGACGCGTTCGCCTGGGTCGGCGCAGCGAGCCCGGGTGACTCCGGCTCAGCGGTGCGGTTGGCGAATGGCCGGGCGGCCGGAGACCTGACGCATCTCGTCGTAGGCGGGGAGTACCTCCCCGGCGATGTCGCGGGCACCACGATCGCCCGTATGCTGAAGATCGCCGGGAAGCCGCTCGCGACGGCGCCCGACGGGCCCGACCCCACCTACTGACGACTCGAGGGGGTCATCGCGCTCGATGCCCCCGAGACGAGGCTCGCAGCAGGTACGTCGGGTGGTGGCCGCCCGCGTCGCGGTCGATCTCTCGCCGGCCGTGCTGCCGCGCGACGACCTGGTCGAGGAGGCGCTGCTGAGCGAGCTGGCGTTCGACGACGCCGACCTGACCGGGCGAGAGGCACGGCTCGTCGAGATCGCCGCCTGCCGGCTCATCAGCACCCGGTTGGCGGGCAGTCGGCTCGAGAAGGCGAACATCACCGACTCGGTCTTCGAACGATGCGACTTGGCCAACGTCGAGCTCTCCCACGGCGCCATGAGCCGGGTCGAGGTCGTGGGCTCGCGACTGACCGGCCTGGTGGCCCCTGCCGTGCAGCTGCGCCACGTGTCCTTCCGGGACTGCCTGGTCGACTTGAGCTCGTTTCGCTTCGCGACCTTCAGCGGCGTCGAGTTCGTCGACTGTCGGCTCCAGCGAGCCGACTTCGTCTCCGCTGACCTGCGCGGGGCGGTCTTCCGCCGGTGCGACCTCGGCGAGGTCGAGCTCTCGCAGGCGAAGGCGCGCGGCGCCGTGTTCGTCGACTGCAGCTGGGACGGCATCCGGGGCATCACCAGCCTCAGTGGAGCGTCCATCGCCACCAGCTCCCCGGTCGACGCCGTCGCGTTCACCCACGCGATGGCCCAAGGACTCGGGATCACCCTCGCAGACCCGGCGGACTTCGCCGAGGAAACGTGAGAAGGACGCAACCATGTCGCTGCCGACGCTGGGCACACTGACGTCGCTGCCGGCGATCGATCGGCCCGACCTGCTTGCCGGCAGCGTGTACGCCGCGTTGCGGAGGTGGCAGCACAGTCACCAGGTGGCGGTCGTCGAAATCGACCCGGCGCTCGCCGACACCGCGGCGCTGACGCAGGCGTACTCGATCCCACTCACCGCCTCGGCCAACTGTGTGGTGGTGGCGGGCAGGCGAGGCGGGGAGGAACGCGTAGCGGCGTGCGTCGTACGGGCCGACACGAGGGCCGACGTCAACAACCGGGTCAAGCGCACCCTCGACGTCCGCAAGGCATCGTTCCTGACCACCGACCGCGCGGTTGCCGAGACGAGGATGGAGTACGGCGGCATCACCCCGCTGGGGCTGCCTGACACGTGGCGGCTCCTCGTTGCCGGCGAAGCCACCGCGATCGCCGTCGCCGTCATCGGCAGCGGCGTGCGACGCTCCAAGCTGCTGCTGCCGGGCGAGCTCCTTGCCGACCTTCCGAGTGCCGAGGTGGTCGACGGACTGGGGCTGGGGTAACCGAGCGCCGACGCCCGACTCAGCCTCGGCGGCCGCGGGACAAGATCAGCGGAGTGGCACGAAGGCGTAGTGACCCACACGCCGCACGTCCACGTGCCCGCCTGGCCGGCGATCCACGACCGACAGCCGACCCCGGACGGGGATCACCATCCGGCCCCCCGTCGCGAGCTGGTCGACCAGATCTGCCGGCAGCTCGGACGCCTCGGCTGAGACGAGGATGCGGTCGTACGGCGCTTGCGCCGGCAGGCCCAGCACGTCTGCGTCAGCAGCGATCACCGATACCCACGTCAGTGGGTAGCGCTCGACGTTGGACCGTCCCCACTCCGCCAGCTCCGGCACGATCTCGACGCCCCACACCTCACCGGTCTCGCCGGTGAGCTGTCCGAGCAGGGCCGTCGTCCAGCCGGATCCGCTGCCGACGTCGAGGACCCGGTCCCCGGTGTGCACGTCGAGCAGCTCCAACATGTTCCGCACGGTGGTGGGCTGGGAGTTGGTCTGGTGGAAGCCGATGGAGAGCGGTCTGTCGTCGCCAACGTATCCGCGCTGCTCCTCGAGGAGGAAGTCCTCGCGGCTGACGGCGGCGAACGCGGCACGGACTCGGCTGTCGATGCTCATGGGTCAGTCTCGACTCTACCCGCGATGTACGTCAGGTCTCCTTGCTACCGGTCAAGCTGATCCGCGATCCGAAAGAACAGGCCCAACGGGCCGGGCGTCAGTCGGTCTCGGGAGCGACGCGGTAGCTGGACAGGTTGCTTTGTGTGGTGGGGGCGGACCCGCCGCCGAAGGGTGAGCCGCCGAGGTCTTCGCGGCCGTGCGGCGCATCCCAGTCCAGAACCGGCCCGACTGGAACGATCTTCGACGGGTTCACATCGCTCTGCACCTGGTAGTAGTGGTTCTTGACGTGGCGCTGGTTGACGGTGTCACCGAAGCCCGGTGTCTGGCACAGGTCGCGCAGGTAGGCCCACAGCACCT
>JACCUS010000168.1 GCA_013811715.1 Nocardioidaceae bacterium | reverse complement strand
TTCGCCACAGCTCTCACACCTGCCGTAGCTTCCGTCGGCAATGCGGACCAGCGCATGCTCGAGCTGGGTGATCAGGTCCAAGCGGTTGTTGGCCAGCGACATCTCGTGCTCCCGCTCGAAGGTCTTGCTGCCCGCGTCGGCCTGATCGTCGCCCGAGCTGTCGTTCACGGTCTGCTGCAGGTCGGTCAGGGTGATCATCGTCTCTTCGTACTCGGTGCGCAGCTGGTTGAGTTCGGCCTCGACGGTCTTGCGTACCGTACGTAGTTCCCTAGCTGCCCACCCCTGCACCTGCTTGGTCCCGACCGTTTGGGCTGGTCGCTTGCCCGCGGGGCGCGTGGAGATCACCGCAGCAGACGATGCCCGCTTGGAGGCATTCGTCGGGGCCGCTTTCCGAGCGGAGTTGGTGGCTGGCTCGGCCGGCTTCGCCCGGCCCTTCTTGGCCGCCCGCTTCGAAGCGGTAGGTGCGCTCCCGGTGGTCGACGAAGCCTTCGTTCCCGTCGCCTTCTCGACCGTCGAGTTCTGCACCGCCGACTTCTTGGCCGGTGGTCTGGTGGCAGCTGACTTCTTGGCCGGTGACTTCTTGGCCGGTGACTTCTTCGCCGGTGACTTCTTCGCCGTGGACTTCTTCGCCGTGGACTTCTTCGCCGCCGTCGAAGCTTTGGCCGCAGCGGACCTGGCCGGTGACTTCTTCGCTGATGACTTCTTCGCCGGCGCAGAGGTCGTTCGCTTCGAGGTCGCCCGGGCGGCGGTGGTGGCCGCGGACCTTGGCAGCTTCTTCTCACCGGACACCACCGCCTTCAAGTCCGCCCCTGCCCTGAACCTCGGAACTGCGGTCTTCTTCGCGTGCTTGCGCTCCCCGGTGCGAGGGTTGCGGACCATCCGGGCCGGGCGGATCGCCTTCTCGAAGGCTCCGAAGCCGGTGATGGCAACCTTCTCGCCCTTGACTAATTCGCGCGTGACGGTGTCGAGTACGGACTCGAGGGCATGTTGTGCGGCCTTCTTGTTGCCCTCGAAGTGCTGCGAGATGGCGGCGATGAGTTGACTCTTGTTCAAGGGACTACCCTTTCGTGAACTCGGACTGGTCGAGCCCATGCTCGACTTTGGTGAAACGCTATTCATCATAGAACCGCATTGCCGTGCGACACACCCAACGAAGTCCCTTATTTTGTGAGGCTTTCTTCGCCGTCCAGCGGCCGCGGTTTCGACCTGGTGGCCCGACCCGTGCCAGACCGACGTCCACCCGGCATCGGGCGGAAAGTCCGTTTCCCCTTGCCAGATGGAGCTTTCGCCTAGCTCGGTGATGTGAACTCAGAGCCATCCTCGGAGTTGCGTGTCAATATCCGAGACGGCAATATCGCACCATGGACAGCAGTGACGACTCCAGCGGAGTGGGCGTTCTCGACAAGGCGGCACGCGTGCTCGCTGCCCTCGAACCTGGACCGGCCACCTTGGCAGGGCTCGTGGCCGCAACCGGCTTGGCCCGCCCGACAGCCCACCGACTCGCGGTCGCGCTCGAACACCACCGTCTCGTGGCGAGAGACGTGCAAGGACGCTTCACGCTGGGCCCACGTCTCGGTGAGCTGTCATCTGCAGCCGGAGACGATCGACTGCTGGCCGCCGCGGGTCCGGTGCTGGCACGGCTGCGAGACATCACAGGCGAGTCCGCGCAGCTGTTTCGTCGCCAGGGCGAGTTCCGCATCTGTGTCGCAGCGGCCGAGCGACAGTCCGGACTCCGCGACTCGATCCCGGTCGGCAGCCGGCTGAGCATGCTCGCAGGTTCGGCCGCTCAGATCCTGTTGGCATGGGAGGAACCGCAGCGACTGGGCCCCGGGCTGAAAGGCGCAGCGTTCAACGCTGCCACCCTGTCCAGCACCCGTCGCCGGGGTTGGGCGCAAAGCGTCGGCGAGCGCGAGACCGGAGTCGCCTCTGTCTCTGCGGGTGTGCGGTCACCCACAGGCAAGGTGATCGCCGCGGTCTCGGTGTCGGGGCCCCTCGAGCGGATGAGCCGCCAGCCCGGCCGGATGCATGCTCCTGCCGTGTTGGCGGCCGCCGATCGACTCAGCGAGTCCTTTCGCCGCACCGGCGAATGACCCGAGCCCGCACCCGCGTCACTATGCGAAGAGCGGCTGCTGTGCCGCTGCCCGTGACTCCAGGCCCAACAAGAACTGCTTGCGCTCCAGGCCGCCGGCGTAGCCGGTGAGCCTGCCGTCGGACCCGATCACGCGATGGCAGGGAACCACGATCGCGATCGGGTTGGAGCCGTTGGCGAGCCCGACGGCGCGTGAACCACCCAGAGGCATCCCGAGACGGGTAGCGATGTCGCCGTACGACGCCGTCGCACCGTAGCGGATCATCGCCAACTCTGCCCACACGCGCCGCTGGAAGCTCGTGCCCTGAGCCGACAGCGGCAGGTCGAACGGTTGCTGCCCACCCGCGAAGTAGCGATCGAGCTGGCGGCGGCCCTCGAGGAGGACTGGGTCGCCCGCGCACCCAGCGAGCTCGCTGCAAGGCTCGTCGACGAACAGGACGTGAGTCAGTGCAGCACCGTCCGAGACGAGTTTCAACGTGCCGACCGGCGACTCCATCGTCAGTACCGAACTCATCGTTCCCCCTTCTCAGCGCCTAAGCGCGCCCAGACGTGCATCAAGGCATAGGAGCGCCACGGCCTCCACCTGTCGCTGCTCTCGGCCACCTCGCGAGGGTTGCCTTCGACACCGAGCCGGGACAGCCCCTGCCGGACACCAAGATCGGTCGGCAGGAACACGTCCGGGTCGCCGAGTGCACGCAGCGCGACGTAGTCCGCTGTCCACGGCCCGACGCCAGGCAGGGCCAACAACGCAGTCCGGACGTCGGCGCGGTGGGCACTGCGATCGAGTACGACGTTCCCGTCGGCAACTGCCGCCGCCAGTCCCACCAGCGCACGGCCGCGTGCCCGCGGCATCGGCAGCGTTTCGGGATCGGCCGCCGCGATGGAATCCGCCGTGGGAAAGAGATGCGTCAGGGAGTCTGCGGCGCGCACCGGTTCGCCGTACTCCGCGACGAGATGGGCGGCGACCGAGCGCGCCCCCGCGACGGAGATCTGCTGACCGATCACCGCCCGAACGGCCACCTCGAAACCATCGACATGGCCGGGTACCCGCGTCCCGGGACGCTTCAGGACCCACGGCCGCAGCAGGTCATCGCTGCCGAGGTGAGTGTCGATCGCAACCGGGTCGGCGTCGAGGTCCAGGAGCCGTCGGCAGCGCTCGACCGCGGACGCGACGTCGCGCAGGTCCGAAAGGGCGAGCACGCAGTCGACGCGGTCGACCTGCGGGGTGAGCCGCACCGAGCCATGCCCGTGAGCGAGCCTGATGGTGCGGGCGTAGGTGCTCCTCGTGCAGCTCTCGACCCCGCGGACACCGCGGTCGCCAAGAAAAGTCAGGAGCGCGGCGCTGTCGAAGGGCTCGCGGACAGCCAACGACACCGTCAACATGCCAGCGGCCGAGGGCGCAGTGCCGGCTCGGCGGGCCACCCGAAGCGCCGACGGCGTCGCCGCGTAGACCTCTTGGATCGTGGCGTTGAACTGACGCACGCTGGAGAAGCCGGCGGCAAACGCCACGTCCGCCAGCCCCATACCTGTGGTCTCGATGAGGATCCTGGCCGTGTGAGCGCGGTGCGACCGGGCGAGCGCGACCGGGCTCGCGCCCAGCTGTTGGGTCAGCAGCCGGTTCAAATGTCGCGGCGTGTAGCCAGCGCGGGCAGCGAGGCCTTCGACGCCCTCCCGTTCCACCACTCCGTCCGCGATCATCCGCATGGCGCGTCCCGCGACATCGGCTCTGACGTCCCAATCCGGCGACCCGGGTGTCAGATCGGGCCGGCATCGGCGGCACGCACGGAAGCCGGCGCCTTGGGCGGCGGCGGCGGTGACGAAGAAGACGACGTTCTTGCGCCGAGGCGTGACGGCCGGGCAGGACGGGCGGCAGTAGATGCCCGTCGTGCGGACGGCGGTGTAGAAGACGCCGTCGAAGCGACGATCCCGGCCGAGCACCGCGCGGTAGCAGCGATCCGGATCAGCGATGGCGTCGTACGGCGTTTCCATGACTCCATCCAACCCCATGAACGACCCCAGAGACTCGCGGAAATCGGACATCACCCTCCTCCGCACCCGACACCCCGATGGCACCGGCTGTTCACCCCACCGTCACCGGCCGGTCGTCCGACTCGACCAGAGTCTCGGCGACCACCAACCCCGTCCCACAGAGGTATCCCATGCTGCGTCGATCCCTCGTGTCCTTCGCCAGTGTTCTTACCGCCTCAGTGCTGCCGCTGGCCGCCGCCACCGCCCCCACCTGGGGGGTGGCGAGCGAGGGTGCACCGCGCACGTTCCGCCAGTTGTCCACGTTCGCCGTCGCGGGACAGGTGGCCGAGATCCTCGCGGTCACGCCGAACGGACGGACGCTGCTCTACACCGACTCCGCGGAGCAGGAACTTGGGCTGGTCGACCTGACAAGGCCTGACAAGGCCTGAGCAGCTCGGGTCCGTGGAGGTCGGTGGCGAGCCGACATCGGTCGCCGTCACGCGGGGCGGGCGGTACGCCCTCGTCGCAGTCGAGAACGAGCGCGACGAGGACATCGTCGTGGATGGAGTGGAGGGCGGACTGCCACAGCAACCGGCCGGCTTCTTGGCCGTCGTCGACCTCAAGGGCAAGACGTCGTCGTGGACGGTGGACACTGTCGAGCTGACAGGCCTGCCAGGTGCCCTGTACCCGAGCGACCCCGAGCCGGAGTTCGTCGACATCAACCGCGAGGGGGTCGCGGCCGTCACGCTGCAGGAGAACAACGCGGTAGCGCTCATGGAGCTGGACGCCCCCGAGGTCGTCGGCTCGTTCTCCACGGGCACCGTGACCCGCTCCGACGCCGACACGGCAGACGACGGCACGATCGCCTTCGACGACGCGCTGACCGCCCCGCGCGAACCCGACGCGGTGCAGTGGACGCACGACGGCAACCTGCTGACGGCCGACGAAGGCGACCTAGCGCCGACCCCGAGCGGCGGGCGGGGCTGGACGATCTTCTCTCCGTCCGGCGACATCGTGTTCACGTCGGGCGGGTCTGCGGAGCGGGCGCTGGCCGAGGCGGGCCGTTACCCAGACGATCGCAGCGACGCCAAGGGCGCCGAGTTCGAGGGCGCCGAGATCTCATCCCTGCTCGGCGGCGACTACGCTTTCATCGGTTCCGAGCGCGGCGACGCGGTGCTCGCGTATCGGATCGAGGACGAGGCGGCGCCGCAGCTCGTGCAGGTGCTCGAGACCGGCGAGGCGCCGGAGGGGTTGCTGGCCGTCAACCGTCAGCAGCTGTTCCTCACCAGCAACGAGGACGACGGCACGATCTCGGTCTTCCAGCTGCGGGCCGGTCGCTGACCCCTGGCACCATCCGACCCAGCACACCAAGAGCCTCCGACCCGCGTTCCGGCAGGTCGGAGGCTCTTTGTCGATGGTAGCCCCGACGGGATTCGAACCCGCGCTACCGCCTTGAGAGGGCGACGTGCTAGGCCACTACACAACGGGGCCATCGAGGACGAGACTGTATAGCCGAGCTATGGCAGTCTCATCGCTGGGGTACTAGGACTCGAACCTAGACTAACTGGACCAGAACCAGTCGGGCTGCCAATTACCCCATACCCCAAGGGCGAACGACATCCGCGATCGCGAATGCCGAGAGCCGACAATACCGGAGCACGCGCATGGCCTCCAAACGGCCGACTCGTGCCGCTCGGCGCCGGCCAACTGGCTCACGCGGAGCCCGGGGGCTGCGCACCACCGTGACGACGCCAGACGAACAGGATCCAGGGCACCAAGATCCCGAGAAGCACGAGATGCACTCCCAGCGGAAGCCAGGTGATGTCGGTGGGATCCAGCTGGGCGTCGACGTCGCCGAGCAGCCCGGCCGGGATCAGCACAGCGAGGTTGTTGACCAGGTGGACGGCGATCGCTGCCTCGAGCCCGCCGGTCCGGATGGTCAGCCAGGCGAACACGGCCCCGAGCAGGACCCGGTCGGCGAGCAGTGGCGGGTCGAACTGCAGGTGGACAGCGCCGAACAACAGGCCGGTGGCCAGGCAACAGGCGAGCTCCGGAAGCCTGGTGGCACCGAACGCCTGGAGCAGCAAGCCGCGGAACAGGTACTCCTCCCCGGCGACCTGCAGGGGCGTGGTGAGCAGTACGACGAGGAGAAACGCCAGCGCCGCCTTGTCGAGAGGGGTGTCTCGTTCTATGACGGCGCCGACGGTGCCCGCGACCAGCAGCAGCCCGAAGACGGCGAGCGTCATCGCCAGGCACAGCCCGAGCCAGCCCCAGCGAACCCCGGGTTTGACGGAGGACAGCCATCGCGGTCGGACGTCGTACAGCCACCATGCGAGCCCGATCGCGACTGGCATGAGCAGCGCCAGGCCGATGTTGGTGCCGAGCAGCTCTCCCACGTTGATGCCGTCGGTGACGTCCAACGTGAAGTCGGGATAGCCCATCAGCCGGGCTGCGACGAAAACGCCCAGCAGGGCGAACACGGACACGGCCACCAGCCCGATGACCGCCAAGAGCACGCTGATGACGAGCCGCCACCACACCCCCCGTACTTCCGCCGGCATCCGGAGGTAGCTCATTTCCGGTGGCGGCCCCCCCGGCGCCACCGCGCTCATCCGGAACCGAGGCGCAGCCGGGCCAGCGAACGGCCCCGTCCAAGCAACTCCAGCGACTCGAACAGCGGCGGGGAGATCCGGTGGCCGGTCACGGCCACCCGCACCGGTCCGAACGCGTGCCGCGGCTTCAGCGCCAGCTCGTCGATCAGCCTGGCGCGCAGCGCCACCTCGATCGACGAGGTGTCCCACGCCTGAAGCTCCGACAAGGCGCCGTACGCCGCTCGTACGACGGCTATCCCGTCCGCGTCGAGCAGCTTCGCCGAGTCGTCGGGGTCGATGACGAAGTCGGCCTCGGGAACGAAGAGGAAGCCCAGCATGTGGACAGCGTCCCCCAACGTCGTCATCCGCTCGTGGATCAGCGGCGCAGCCGCGATCAAGGTCGCCCGCTGCTCGTCGGTGACCCGGGCCTCCAGCAGCCCTGCGGCCTGAAGGTAAGGCACGACGCGAGCGGCCAGCTCGTCGATCGGCAACGCCCTCACGTGGGCGGCGTTGACGGCCTCGCACTTCTTGAGATCGAACCGCGCCGCATTGGGGTTGACGCGGTCGATCGAGAACTTCTGGACCATCTCGTCCATCGTGAAGATGTCGCGGTCTTCGGCGATCGCCCAGCCCAGCAGGGCCAGGTAGTTGAGCAGGCCCTCGGGCAGGAAGCCGTTGTCGCGGTAGGAGAGCAGGTTCGACTCGGGGTCGCGCTTCGACAGTTTCTTGTTGCCCTGACCCGTGACGGTGGGCAGATGGCCGAACGCCGGGACCTCCCCGGTGCCGACCCCTATCTCGGCGAGGGCGTCGTACAAAGCGATCTGGCGGGGTGTCGAGGACAGCAGGTCCTCTCCCCTGAGCACGTGCGTGATCCGCATGAGCGCGTCGTCGACGGGGTTGACCAACGTGTACAGCGGGTGGCCGTTCGCGCGCACCAGGACGTAGTCGGGAACGTGTGCGCTGTCGAAGCTGATCTCTCCACGGACCAGGTCGTCGAACGTAATGGTCGAGTCGGGCATCCGAAAGCGGAGTACGGGCTCGCGGCCCTCCCCCTGGTACGCCGCGACCTGCTCGTCGGTCAGCTGACGACAGTGGCCGTCGTACCCGGGGGTGCGCCCCTCTTTGCGCGCCTGCTCGTTGCGTTCGGCGAGCTCGGTTGGCGAGCAGTAACAGTGGTAGGCGCGTTTGGCGTCGAGCAGTCTGGACGCTACGCCGGCGTAGATGTCGTAGCGCTGCGACTGCCGGTAGGGGCCGTACTCCCCGCCCACCTCTGGGCCCTCATCCCAGTCCAAGCCCAACCACCGCATCACCTCGAGCAGCGTTCGGTAGGACTCCTCTGTGTTGCGCGCCTCGTCGGTGTCCTCGATCCGGAAGACGAATGTGCCGCCCAGGTTGCGGGCGAAAGCCCAGTTGAACAAGGCGGCCCGAGCGAGGCCGACGTGCGGGTTTCCTGTCGGTGAGGGACAGAAGCGAACGCGGACAGCTGCCACTGGACCGTCAGTCACGGGACACCACCTTGTTGGTGAGCGTGCCGATCCCCTGGATCGTCACCGAGATCTCGTCACCGGGTCTCATCGGGCCCACACCTTCCGGGGTCCCGGTCAAGACCACGTCACCGGGCAGCAGCGTCATGAACGACGTCACATGGGCGATGACCGCCGGCACGTCGTGCAGCATCAGACTCGTCCTGCCGTCCTGCTGGACGGCGCCATTCAGTCGGGTGGTGACGGCGAGGTCGGAGGGGTCGAGGTCGGTCTCGATCCACGGGCCGAGCGGACAGAACGAGTCGAAGCCCTTCGCGCGCGCCCACTGGCCGTCGGTCGCCTGCAGGTCGCGGGCGGTGACGTCGTTGCCGACGGTGTAGCCGTAGACGACCTCGTCGGCGCGGTCGATCGGCAAGTCACGACAGATGCGACCGATCACCACGGCGAGCTCGCCCTCGAACTGCACGTCGCGGCTCTGCGAGGGGTAGACGATCGGGTCGGACGGCCCGACCACCGACGTGTTGGGCTTGAGAAACACCAGCGGTACGGCTGGCACGTCGTTGCCGAGCTCCTCGGCGTGGGCGGCGTAGTTGCGCCCGATGCCGACCACCTTGCTGCGGGGGATGACCGGCGCCAAGAGCCGGACGGCTGCCAGTGAGTACTGAGCGCCGGTGAGCTCGACCCCCACGTAGAGCGGGTCGCCCACGATCGAGGCGACGACCTCGTCGCCGTCGGCCCCGCCCACGACGCCGTACGTCGGCTGCTCGTCTCCCGTCGTGAACCTGGCGATCCTCACGACGGCAGAGCCTACCCTCCGCCTGCCCACCGCCGTGACACCTGAGATCACGGCACGAGGTCGCGCAGCGGCTGCTCCCAAGGCGGGTGCGGAAGCGGTGCGTAGACCGCCCCTGAGACTTGGTGGACACCGATCAACCCGATGGCGGTCGCCCCGACGAGCAGGAGCACCGTGACCGTAGCGGCCCCCGGCCGAAGTAGCGTGCCGGTGACCGACCTGGCGCCGATCCGGACGTCCCGGCTGAACGGCCCCCACCACACGAAGAGGGCCGCGATCAGGCCGGCCGGGGCAAGCACGAAGGCGAGCGAGCCCAGATCGGTGGTCAGCGTCGCGATGACGACCACGATCGCGCCGTCGATGATCGCCAGACCCGCGTTGGCGATCGCTCCGGGCAACGCGAGCACACCGAACCAGGGGACGCACGCGTTGGCGACCAAGGAGTCGTTGCGACGCACTCCGCGCTGTCGGCGCCAGCCCGCTAGCATGTCGCCGCGAACCGTGACCGTGCGAAGAATCCACGCCGCCAGGAACACCCCGATGGCGGTGATCGCGGGTGCCGTGACGGCACCCGCGACCACGATGCCCGTCATCCCCACCCAGAACAGGGTCGCTGCGAGGCGGTTGGCACGTCGCGCCGGCGCCGGCCAGGAGAGATCTGTTGGCGCCCCGGGGTCAGGCGAACGGTCCGGCTGTGCCGGCTTGGCCCGGTCGGCCGGTTGCACCGAGGGCGGCCTGGGCGCCGCCGGCACCACCGTTCCCGACATCCAGTCCACGAGCTGGCTCGAGCTCGGCCGGTCCCGCGGGTCCGGCTCCAAGGCCCGGCTGATCATCCAGTAGAGCGAGTCGGGGACGCCGGAGAGGTCGTGCTCGCCGCGCCGTACCCGGTCCATCACCGCCACAGCGGGGCCTCTGCCGTAGGGCCCGCGGCCGGTGGCCGCGTAGACGACCGTCGCCGCCCAGGAGTGCACGTCGGCCTTCTGGGTGGGGTCGTCGCCGTAAAGGATCTCCGGCGCCAGGTAGCCGGGTGTGCCCAGCATCCACCCGGTCTGGGTCAGCCGGGAGTCGTCCGCGAGCTGGGCCAGGCCGAAGTCGATAAGCACCGGGTTGCGGCCCTCGATCAGCACGTTCGACGGCTTGACGTCGCGGTGCAGCACGTCTGCAGCGTGTACGGCGACCAGCGCCTCGGCCAGGCCGCGCGCCAAGGTCACGAGGTTGTCGCCTCGGATCGGGCCATGCCGGTCGACGTGGTCGTGGAGTGACGGCCCGGGGACATAGCGCGTCACTACGTAAGGCGTGTCCCCCCACGGATCCGCGTCGTACACCTCGGCGACGCGTGGTGAGCGGACCCGGCGCAGCGAGGTGACCTCGCGCGCCATCCGAGCGCGGCCCTGGTCGTCGCCGACCACATGCGGTCGAAGCAACTTGACCGCGACCCGGCGTCCCTGCGGCCCGTCTGCGAGGTGGACGACGCCCATCCCACCCTCGCCGATCTTGGCGAGCAGCTCGTAGGAGCCGACCTTCTGGTCTGATGAGGCCACGCGATCAAAGTAATGCTTGGTCAGACGAGACGATGCATCCATCGTCGCGAGTCGGGGACACGCCCGTACTGGATGTCCAGCAGCCGGTCGCGGATCTGCATCGTGACGGGCGCCTCGGCGCCGTCAGAGGACACCTCGCCGCCGCGCCACTTGAGCGAGCCGACAGGGGTCAGGACCGCCGCCGTACCGCAGGCGAATACCTCCGCGATGTCCTTGCCGGCAACGCCTTCGCGCCACTCCTGGACCGTGAACCGACGCTCGTCGACCTTGTGCCCGAGCTCGTCGGCCAGGTCGATCACCGCGGACCGGGTGACGCCCTCGAGGATCGACCCTGTCAGCTCGGGGGTGACGATGGCGCCGTCTGTGTAGACGAAGAAGAGGTTCATGCCGCCGAGCTCCTCTACCGCCGAGTGGTCGACGGCGTCGAGGAAGGCGACCTGGTCGCACTCGTTGGCGATCGCCTCCTGCTGGGCGACCAGGCTTGCGGCGTAGTTGCCGCCGCACTTGGCCGCGCCCGTGCCCCCGGGGGCCGCGCGCGTGAAATCTTCACTGAGCCAGATGTCCACCGGTTTGACGCCGCTGCTGAAGTACGGCCCTGCCGGTGAGGCGATGACGCAGAACGTGATCTCCTTGGCCGGTCGCACGCCCAAGAACACCTCGGAGGCGAACATGAACGGCCGCACGTACAGCGAGGTCTCTCCCCCGCCGGGAACCCATTCGACGTCGGTCGAGACCAGCGCCTCGATGGCCGCGAGGAAATCCAGGGTGGGCAGCTCCGGCAGGGCCATCCGCGCGGCTGAACGCTGGAAGCGCTCTGCGTTGGAGTGGGGCCGGAAGGTCCACACCGAGCCGTCCTGATGCCGATAGGCTTTCAGGCCCTCGAAGATCTCCTGCGCGTAGTGCAGCACCGATGTCGCCGGGTCGACGCTGAACGGGCCGTACGGCTTCACGGCCGCATCGTGCCAGCCGGTGCCGGCAGCCCACGTCGAGGTGAACATGTGGTCGGTGAAGTGAGTGCCGAAACCCGGGTTGGCCAGGATCTCGTCGCGCCTGGCCGGGTCGACGGCCGAGTCGTTGCGCTCGAACGCGATCTGGTTGCGCCCGAACGCGAGGTGAGGTGACGACGTCATGGCAGCCAACTTATCCCACCCTCCCGCCACACTGGACGCGTCCGCCCGAGCGCCGGGGCCTCTGGGCTGGCTCGATGGGACGAATCCCATAAACTCGGTCTGGTGAGTGCCCCTGTTGACCTGCCGCCGGTGGTGGCGCGGGCCCTCGACCTGTCGCGGCGGCGTGGCTTCGTCACGTCAAGCCGGTCGGAGACCGGCCGGCTGCTCGCCGCGCTGGCCGCCAGCCGGACCGGCACGTTGGGCGAGTGCGGCACCGGCTGCGGGGTCGGCGCCGCCTGGTTGTCCAGTGGCGCCCGGACCGGGAGCAAGGTGGTGACGGCAGAGGTCGACGCCGGCCTTGCCGAGGCGGTGGGCGAACTCTTCGCCGCTGACTCACGCGTCGAGGTGATCACCGGAGACTGGGTGGCGCTTCGCGATCACGGCCCGTTCTCGATGCTCTTCCTCGACGTGCGAGACGCCAAGCACTCCGGGGCCGATGTCGTGGCCGAGCTGCTCCAGCCGGGCGGGATCGTCGTGCTGGACGACTTCACGCCGTGCTCGACCTGGCCGCCGATGTACGAGGGACGTGTCGACACCATGCGCGAGACCTGGTTCCTCGATGAGCGCTTCAACACCGTCGAGGTGATGGTGGCAACCGATGCCGCCGTACTTATTGCAGCTCGCCGCTAGCTCACGGTTAGCTCGCGAGCTCGACGTTCCTCGCCAGCTCGGCGTCCATCTCGGCGGCGATCTCCGCCAGCACGTCAGCGGGGATCGCGCTGTCGACGGTCAGCGCAACGAGCGCGTGGCCGCCCTGGCGGTCCCGCGCCACCTGCATGCCGCCGATATTGATGTCGTGCGCGCCGAGGATGCGGCCGATGGCGCCGACCATGCCCGGCCGATCCTGGTAGGTGAAGAACGCGAGGTGGTCGGCCGGCTCGATGTCGACGTCGTAGCCGTTGACCTCGACCAGCCGTTCGCGGTGCTGGATGCCTATCAAGGTGCCTGACACCGAGACCTGCGACCCGTCGGAGAGCGTTCCGCGCAGGGTGACGAGGTTGCGGTGGTCGGGACTCTCCGGATCGGTGACCAGGCGTACGGAGAGCCCGCGCTCCGTCGCCAGCAACGGGGCGTTGACGTAGGAGACGGTCTCCTCGACCACGTCGGTGAAGACCCCCTTGAGGGCTGCCAGCTCGAGCACCTTGACGTCGTGCTCGGTGATCTCTCCGCGCACCTCGACGTCGAGCTGTTGGGCCACCTCGCCGGCCACGGCGGTGAAGATGCGACCGAGCTTCTCGGTCAGCGGGATTCCCGGGCGCACGTCCTCCGCGATCATGCCGCCCTGCACGTTAACCGCGTCCGGGACGAGCTCGCCACTCAACGCGAGCCGGACCGACCTCGCCACCGCGACACCGGCCTTCTCCTGCGCCGCGTCGGTGGACGCGCCGAGATGCGGCGTGGCGACGACGGTGTCCAGCTCGAAGAGCGGTGAGTCGGTGCAGGGCTCGGTGGTGTAGACGTCAATGCCCGCGCCGGCGAGCCGGCCGGCCTTGAGGGCGTCATGCAGGGCGTCCTCGTCGACGATGCCGCCGCGAGCGGCGTTGATGATGATCGCGCTCGGCTTGCACCTGGCGAGCGCCTCCGCGCCGATCAGCCCGACCGTCTCCGGCGTCTTCGGCAGATGCACGGAGATGAAGTCGGCTTCGGACAGCAGCTCGTCGAGGGCGACCAGCCGGACGCCGAGCTGGGCGGCCCGGCCCGCCTGCACGTAGGGGTCGTGCGCGAGCATCCTCATGCCGAACGCGCTCAGCCGCTGGGCGACCAGGACACCGATCCGGCCCAGCCCGACGATGCCGAGCGTCTTCTCGAACAGCTCGACACCGGTGTATCTGCTGCGCTGCCACTCGCCATTGCGCAATGCGGCGTTGGCCGGGGTTATGTGACGGGCCGCCGCCAGCAGCAGCCCGACCGCCAGCTCTGCCGCGCTGACGATGTTGGAGGTGGGCGCGTTGACGACCATCACCCCGGACAGGGTCGCCTGCTTGACGTCGACGTTGTCGAGCCCGACCCCGGCGCGGGCGATAACCTTGAGTCGGTTGGCCGCGGTGAGAGCTTCGGCGTCCACCTTGGTCGCGCTGCGCACCAGGATCGCGTCGGCGTCGGCGATGGCGAGTAGCAGTTCGGCGCGGTCGGCGCCGTTGCAGTGGCGGATCTCGAAATCCGGGCCGAGCGCGTCCACGGTGGCGGGGCTCAGCTCTTCGGCGATGAGCACGACGGGCTTGGTCACCTGGTCACGCAGTCCCTTCAAGGGTGGTCCGGCTCGACGTGGACACATCATGCCGGGCGATGAGTTGGGTGTAGCCGCCTGCGTCCGTTCCCACGCCGCCCAATCTACCGACCGCAACTCACAGAAAGGGTTCTCCGATCAGCCGGCGGCGGGACCGTCGGCTGGGGATCCATCATGCGGCTTTACCCAGGCCATCAGCTTGCGCATCTCATGACCGGCCCTCTCGATGGGGTGGGCGGCGGCGTTTTGGCGGAGCTCGTCCAACTTCGGTGCGCCGGCATCCTGGTCGGCGGTGTACTCCTCGGCCCAGCTGCCGCCTTGGATGGTGGCGAGCACATCGCTCATCCGCCGCCTGACCGACGCGTCCACTACGTACGGGCCCGACGTGTAGCCGCCGTACTCAGCCTCCGACCGATGATATGCCCGGACGCCCTCGTACATCAGATCCACGTTCCGCTTCAGCTCGGTCACGCACTCGAAGTAGGCAACCTCGGGTTGGTAACCCGCCTCGACCAGCGTCTCGAACCCCGCGTGCACCAGCGCCACGACACCTCCGGGCGAGACAGCCTGCTCGCCGAAGAGCGCCGCCTCGGTTTCCTCGCCAAACGTCGTCTTGATCGCGCCGGCCCGGGTGCCGCCGATCGCCCTCGCATACGACAGCGTCAGCTCCCACGCCAGGCCAGAGGCGTCTTGCTCGACCGCGACAAGCACCGGCACACCTCGCCCCTCGCCGAACTCGCTGCGCACCAGCCAGCCAGGCCCCTTCGGCGCCACCATCACCACGTCCACACCGGCGGGCGGCTTGATCCGGCCGTAGCGGACGTTGAAGCCGTGGCCGAAGAGCAGGGTGTCGCCGTCGACGAGGTTGGGCTCGACCGCCTCGGTGTAGAGCGACGGCTGCGCGGGGTCGGGCACGAGCACGACGACGAGGTCGGACTCCTCACACGCCTCGTACGGCGACACGACGCGCAAACCGTCCGCCTCGGCGTGGACCCGGCTGCGCGACCTCTCGGGAAGCCCGACCCGTACGTCGGCCCCCGAGTCGCGCAGCGACAACGCCTGAGCCGATCCCTGGCTGCCATATCCGAGCACGGCGACGTTGCGCGTTTGGACCAGGTCAAGATCGGCGTCGTCGTCGTAGAACACTTCCGCCATGGTGGGTCAGTCTCGCACGCGGATTCCCGCCCAACGATCCGGCTCACGTCGTTCACCCACGGGCTCGCCGCAGTCACCGCCCCAGCGCCTGACCGAGACCGATCCTCGTGGCTGAACACAAGCCCGAGCACTATCAAGGCGAGAGTGCCGACCACGACCACGACGCCCCAAACGTCATACATGCGACCGGACCTCTCCGCGTGCGATGAGTGGTTCTTCACCTCGCGCCGGCGAGCCGTCACCACCGACGGCGACGAGACCCCAGGCGGTCAGGGCAGTACGGCGACTCGGACGCACTTGACGTCGGGGAGGTGCTGGGCGATCTGCCGCCACGACTCGCCGGCGTCGTTGCTGGCGTAGACGCAACCGTCGCGAGAGCCGAAGTAGAGCCCGGTCGTCTCGGCGTTGTCGGCCGTCATCGCGTCCCGCATCACCCCGGCGTAGAAGCCGTCCTCCGGCAGCCCCTTCGACATCTCCTCCCAAGACGCGCCGGCATCGCGTGACCGCCACACCCGAGGCATGCCTCCGGGCGGGATGCGCTCCCCGTCGGCGACCAGCGGGAAGACGTAAACCGTGTCGGGGTCGTTGGGGTCGACCACGATCGGGAACCCGAAGTCGCTGGGCAGGCCGTCGGCGATCGACGCCCACTGCTTGCCGCCGTCGTCGGTGCGGTAGACGCCGTGGTGGTTCTGGATGAACATCCGGTCCGGCAGGCTGGGGTGCCGCGCCACCTTGTGGACGCACTGTCCGAACTCGGGCCACGGATCCGGGTAGAAGTACGCCTTGATGCCGACGTTGGCCGGGTGCCAGGAGTCGCCTGAGTCCTCGGTCTGGTAGATGCCGCCGGTCGACATGGCGACGGTAATCCTCGCGGCGTCGTTTGTGTGCGGCAGGATCGTGTGGATTGCCTGGCCGCCGAAGCCGGCACCCCACTCGGTGCGATGCGGGTGGTCCCACAGAGCCCGCACCATCTCGAACGTCTCGCCCCGGTCGGTGCTGCGAAAGAGCGCGGACGGCTCGGTGCCGGCGTACACCACGTCGGGCTCGTGGCCCGGACCGGGCGCCAGCTGCCAGACCTGTGCCAGTGCCGCGCCGGTGTCCTCGGGGAAGCGGATCGCGCCGTTCGGCGTCTCCTCCCACGTCGTGCCGAGGTCGTCGGATCGGAACACCTGCGGACCGAAGTGCGAGCTCATCGCGCCCACCAGCAGCCGGGTCGAGCCGCCTCGGGCGTCGATCGCGCAGGCGATCACCTCGTTCATCAGGAAATGCGGCCCGTCCAGCGTCCACTGGCCCCGGGTCTCGTCGGACCTCGCCAGCCAAAGGCCCTTGCGGGTGCCGATCATCATCAGCGCGTCGGTTGTCACGAACTGGCTCCTCCCGTCTGAATGGGGGCCCTTCCCGTCGCCTTCAGGCCCCTGAGGAATACTACGCTTCGCCGACGACGACGTTGAGGAGCCGCTCGCACACCGCGACGCGCCGCGTCCGCGTTCGACCCCATCGGTCTGCGACCATGGGTGCATGGCCCCGCGGCTGCTCCCAGTTCTCGTCCTGGGTCTCCTCCTGACCGGATGCGGCGGCGACGAAGAGGCCGGCCAGGGCGACCCGGCGACTGACACAACGCAGTCCCCATCCGCCAGCGAACCCGGCACCGGGTCTGCCGAGCCAGGTACTCAGACCGGTACCACCTCGTCATCGTCACCACCGGAGGGGCAGCCGGGAGTACGGGTCACCGGCGCGGTGGCGAGCGACCTCGAGGTGCCCTGGGGGCTGGACTTCCTCCCCGACGGCCGAGCGCTCGTCACCGAGCGCGACCGCGGGACGATCTCTGTGATCGGCGGCGCCGAGGTGCGGCAGGTCGGCGTCATCCCTGAAACCTTCCCCACCTCGGAGGGCGGCCTGCTCGGCCTCGCGGTGTCACCCGACTTCGAGTCGGACCGGCAGGTGTTCGTCTACGTGACGACCGAGGCGGACAACCGAGTGCTGGCGATGCGGTTCGACGGCGAGGCGATCAGCGACGTACGACCCATCCTCACCGGCATCCCGGCCGGGGTGATCCATGATGGCGGACAGCTGGAGTTCGGTCCGGGCGGCTTCCTCTACGTCTCGACCGGCGAGACCGGCGATGAGGACCTCGCCCAAGACCCGGACTCGCTCGGAGGCAAGATCCTACGCATCACCACGTCGGGCCAGCCCGCCCCCGGAAACCCCGACCCCGACTCACCTGTCTGGTCGCTGGGCCACCGCAACGTCC
>JACCUS010000138.1 GCA_013811715.1 Nocardioidaceae bacterium | reverse complement strand
GACCCACACCGACCAAGGCCGCCCGGTAGGCGCGACCCGGATTCGTTCCCCGGAGTCGGTGAGGACCACGCGGCGGTCGTCGACCCGGCCCGCGGCGACGAGCCGGTCGCGGATGGCGGCGTTGAGGTCGGCGACCTGCTCGCGGGTATCGGCGATGACGAGAGCGCCAGACTCAGCGGCATCGGAGGTGAGTGCTTGGGTTCGCCCAGACTCGGTGGTGTGCACGACGATCTGGCCGCGCGAGACGAGCTGATCGAACACCGCCGCCGGTGCGTCGCCGTTGCGCATGGCGAGGGACAGTTCGGCGTACGCCGGGTCGCGGAAGCGGTGCACCCGATCCAGGATGACGACGGCCGTGGGGTCGGCCCAGCGAGCCGCGAGGTCGAGTACGCCGCCTCGGCCTGCGGCGGGCAGCTGGTTCCTGTCGCCCATGAAGGCAACGCGTGCGCCGGTCTCATCAGCGATCGCCAGGAGGGCCCGCGCGGTGTCCTGATCGAGCATCCCGGCCTCGTCGACCAACAGCAGGTCGTCGGGGCGCAGGATCGTTTCGGGGTGTGGATCGGTGGCTTCCCTGGTCCAGTGGCCGTGCTCGTCCCACCGGAAGCCGTACTGGTGGGCCAACCAGGCGGTGGAGAACGCCCGCGTCCCGACTTCACCGGCGGCGACCTGGGCGGCTTTCAACGTCGGCGTCGCGATCACCGTGCGGCAACCCTGCTGCTTGACCACTGCCTGGGTGCCGGCAAGCGTCGCCGTCTTGCCCGCCCCGGCTGCGCCCTCGACCACGACGAGCCGGTGAGTGCCCGCCAGCGCAGCGACGGCATCCTGCTGGGCTTCGTCGAGACGACCTCCGGTGATCGGTATCGGTCGGCCCGAATGGGCGGCGCGGGCAGCAAGTCGGCCGGTGATGTCGGCCTCGACCCGCAGCACGTCCACCGAGGTCAGCGCCAGGATGTGCTCAGGCACCTCCTGGGGCAGCAACGGCACGCACGTGTCGAGCGCTCGGGCGACCAGATCCTCGGCCAGCTCCCGCCGCACCGCGGCGGTGGTGACGACGTTCGAGCGGGCGATCAGCTGCTCGACCTCACCACGTACGTCGGCAGCGTTCCAGCCCGACCGTTTCGCACCCAGCCGCGACACCACCGTCTCGATGGCTGCCGACCGATCCAGCTCACCTGGCTTCACCGCGGCCGGCTCCGTGCGGTGCCGTGGGGCGCGGTAGCCGAGGCGGTGCAGCTCGTCGACCCAACGGTTCGTCAGCTCCGCACCGTCCTTCGGCACAACCTTGTCGGGGCGGGCCTCGGACCAGGCTCGACGGTCCCAGGCCCTCAGCAGCTCGGGACCCGGTTCCTGGCCGGGATGGCCCCGCCCGCCAATCGGCGTCGTAGCGGTCGATGTTGCGGCCGATCTGCCGCGCTCGCGCGGAGAACGGCCCGACGTACGTCTCCAGCTCGTTGATCTCGCCGGTCTCGGGATCGAGAGTGAACCCGTGCTCGGCGAGTGCGGAAACGGAACTCCGGATCGCACATGACGGCGGCGTGGCCGATGCCGTTGATGGCCTCGATGCTGTCGCGCATGCCGACCGTGTGCAGACCTCGCCACTTGCCGTCGGCCCAGACGCGGGCGTTGATCTGGAGGTGCAGATGCCGGTGCGGGTCACCGGCTCGGGACGTGTAGTGCCGGACGGTCACGGCCTCGAGCCGCTCGACCGGCACCTGCACCTGTCGACCCCGAGGACCCACCCGCGTCGTGGAGTGCTCGGCCAGCCACCCCACGATCTGTACCGCGGCTCGATCCATCGGCGCGTCGTACGCCTCGGCCAGCTCAGGGTGAAGGGCGGCGGCCAGGGACCACGACTTGGGACCGTTCACGACGACCTCGCCGAACCGGACGGCCTTCGCATCGGTCCGCAGCCGCCCACGCGGTTCGCGGCTCAACGGATCGAGACCCGCCACCCAGGCCTCGTAGCCGTCCCCATCGAGAGCGCCGGCCTGCTCGACGCCGTCGGGGGTGGCGACGAACCGTTGGCCAGGCCGGTGCCGTCGGCGAGGTAGTAGTCGTCAACGCGTCCGTGGTCGGCCTCGACGTAGGAGCGGGCGGCCGCAGCGTTACCGCGGTAGATCTTCACCCCGCCGTGCACGTCCCATCACCACCCACGATTTTCCAACAACAGGCCTGAAAATGCGTCGTGGGG
>JACCUS010000130.1 GCA_013811715.1 Nocardioidaceae bacterium | reverse complement strand
CCGGCCATCACCTCGGCCACCCGCCGCAGCTGTTGGCCGTAAGAGGTGCCAAGGCACACCACCGCGGCGATCGGTGCGAAGAACGGGGTGGCGTGATCGAAGGCGTGCCGCGCGATGATCCAGGCTGTCCCAGCCGCGAGTGCGCACTGCCCCACCAGCCAGAGCTTGGATCTCAGCCGGCGCAGACGCGCAGCGGCTGAGAGCCGGCCGCGTCTCCACGCCCGATCGCCGAGCGAGGACAGGTCCACCCCGCCATCTTGGCAGGCCTGGTAAGGATGGACAGATGCAGACACGACGAATCGGAGATGCCAAGGTCAGCGCGATCGGGCTCGGCGCCATGCACCTGACCACCGACCGCCGACCCGACGAGGACCGGGCCGTCGCGACCATCCATGCCGCCCTCGACGCCGGTGTGACGCTCATCGACACCGCCGACGCCTACACGCCGAGCGACCGTGGCTTGGGTGCCAATGAGGAGGTCGTGGCGAAGGCGCTGTCGACGTACTCCGGCGCCTCCGCGGAGGTCATGGTCGCGACCAAGGGGGGTCATACCCGCGACGGCGAGGATTGGGGGACAAACGGCCGCCCGGGCTACCTTCGCCAAGCGTGCGAGGCGTCGCTGCGGCGGCTGGGAGTGGACACCGTAGACCTCTACCAGCATCACCGACCAGACCCTGAGGTCCCGTATGAGGAGACGATGGGCGGGCTGAAGGCGTTGTACGACGCCGGGCTGATCGCGCGGGCCGGCATCTCCAACGCCAACCCGGCACAGATCAGGCTGGCCCACGAGGTCCTCGGAGACGCGCTGGTCTCGGTGCAGAACCAGTTCTCGCCGAGGTTCCGCTCCAGTGAATCGGAGATCGACCTGTGTGAGGAGCTCGGGCTCGCGTTCTTGCCGTGGAGCCCGCTGGGCGGAATGCGGGAGGCCAAGGATCTCGGGCCGACGCACACCGCCTTCGCCGAGGTCGCCGACCGCCACGACGTGAGCCCGCAGCAGGTCTGCCTCGCCTGGGAGCTGGCGATCTCCGACGTGATGATCCCCATCCCGGGTGCCAGCCGGCCGCAGTCGATCCAGGACTCCGTCGCGGCGGCGGGGCTGCGGCTCACGGCCGACGAGCTCGCCTCGCTGGCCAACTGAGGCGCCGCGCCGGCGAGGAGCCGTGCCACGTCGGATGCTTGGCGAGGGTTGCCGGTCGAGCTCGGCCTGGCGTACTGTCTCTAGCGTCCCTCCGCCGGAGGGACGCCGTGTGTGGTACGCCGAGTCCTACCCACCACAACTGGCAGCCATCAGCAGACCGACAGGGTAGGAGCGGGGGACCCGTGATTTCGGCGCCGACGAACTTCGGTCTTGTCGGCGCCTCGGGGTTAAGCATCGCGGTCATTTCGGTGACCGCGGGCCGGGCGAACCTTTCCGCCCGAACCCGACAGCTCACTTCGCAGGCGGCGGAGAGGCTTCCCCATGGCCCATCAGCCACGTCACCGCGCGCCCCGCCGCCGATCCGTGCGTCGCGCCGCCGTCGCCGCCACGGCCGCCATCGCCGTCGCAGCCCCCGTCTCCTCGACTCTCACCTCTGCTGACGCCGCCACGAGCCGCACCTGGAACCGACTCGCGGAGTGCGAGTCCGGCGGCAACTGGCACATCAACACCGGCAACGGCTACTACGGGGGCCTCCAGTTCAGCTACAGCACCTGGAAGGCGTACGGCGGCGGCAAGTACGCCGACCGTGCCGACCTGGCCAGCCGCGCGGAGCAGATCGCGATCGCCGAGAAGGTGCTGCGCGGCCAGGGCTGGGGCGCCTGGCCGGCCTGTTCGCAAAAGCTCGGCCTCGACGGGTCCGATGCTCGCGCGAGCGACGATGCAAAGCTCGTGGCCAAGTTCCAGCACCCATGGCAGTACGGCGCGGGTGAGCGCCGGGCGCGCGTCGAACCCCTCCAGGCGATCAACTTCCGGTGACGCGCGGGGCCTGAGCGCTCAGCGCGTCTTCAGCAGGTAGCGACCAGCGGTACGCAAAGCGTTGTCGATCGGCTCTGCTCCGGAGGGATAGTTGTAGTCCTGGCCGGCGCTGCGGATCACCAGGTACGTGAGGGTGTCGCCGTCGCGTACGTAGCCCTCGGCGTTGAACCACACCGAGTCGGGCTCGCCGGGCACCGGGCGGTACGTCACCATCCACTGCTCACCGGCGCCGACCTTCGTGCGGACGGTCCGCACGGCCGAGACCTGGACCCGCAACAGGTCGCCTTCTTCGGTGGCGTGGGCATCGCATCTCTGCTGCCAAGCCCGCAGTACGTCGACAGCGGTTGTCGCGGTCTGCTCGTCGGGGAACACGACGCCGACCTGCACTGCGGTATCCCGCCGCGACAAGGAGCTCGAGTAGCTGCGCCGGTACTCGACGACGCCGCCGATCGCGGTCAGCGACGACTGCAGGCAGACGCCCGGCGGCTGCTCGCCAGGGCCCCGCCGGGTCGAGGCGTGGTCCCAGACCCACTGCTCATTGAACCCGGGGAGCCTGGACTTGGGGATCAACACCTGCCTGGCCCGGACGGGTGGGCTGTCCGACGGGCCGCCGAGCGGGGACGTCGCCGTCGGCAAATCGGGCTTCTTGGTCCTGGTCGGCTCCGCTGCGGTCGAGGCCGACGTGGGCGACCCTGATGTGGACGGCTCCGACGTGGACGGCCCCGGTGTGGACGGTTCCGTGGGAGCGGTGGTGGTCGGGGACGACGTGTCGTCGCTGCACGCCGCCAGCGTGAGCGCTGCGGCGGCAGCGGCGGTACCAAGACGCATCCGACGGGTTGGACGGCACATGTGGGGTCTCCTGATGGTGCGGGTCACTGGTCGGACTGGAGCGCCTCGGCCAAGGCGGCGGCCGTGATCTCGACCTGCCAGGGCCGGGCGCCGAGATCATCGAGGAGGGCGGTGACCGCCTCTACGGTGGCAGGCTCAGGAGGGGTCCACGCCAGCCGTCGAACGGCGTCGGGCGCCAGCAGGTTCTCCTGCGGTAGGTCGTGAAGCTCGGCCAGCCCGATCACGGTCTCTCGACACCGGCCGAGACGGGCGGCAGCCGCCGGGTCCTTGTCGGCCCACGCCCGAGCAGGAGGCGGCCCGTCCTGCTGAGGCGCCAGCTGCGGGAGGTCGCGTTCGGTCAGGGAGAGCGCCTCGGCGACAGCCGCTGAGAACTCTTTGAGGTAACGCTGGCCGCCGCGGGAGGTGAATGCAGGCAACCGTCCGAGTGCGTTGCGCGAGTCGGGTGCGGCCGAGGCCGCCGCGACGATCGCGGCGTCGGTGATGATGCGGCTGGCGGTGACGTCACGCAGCCGGGCCAGTTCGTCGCGCTGCTCCCACATGGCGCGAACGATCGCCAGACCGCGTCGTCCGCGGACCTTGTGGATGCCGGAGGTGCGCCGCCAGGGCTCTCGACGTGGCGTCGGCTCGGGCATCGTTGCCCAGGCGGCGAACTCCTGTCGGGCCCATTCGCTCTTGCCGTGCGCCTCCAGCTGGGCGGCCAACACGTTGCGCAGCTCGATGAGGAGTTCGACGTCGAGAGCGGCGTACAACAGCCACGACTCCGGCAACGGCCGCTTGGACCAGTCGACCGCAGAGTGCTCCTTGCGCATCCGGAACCCGAGCAGGTCGCCCACCATGATGCCGAGCCCGACCCGGGGGTAGTTGAGCAACCGTGCTGCCAGCTCGGTGTCGAAGAGCCGGCGGGGGCGCATCCCGAGCTCGGCGAGGCACGGCAGGTCTTGGCTGGCCGCGTGGATGATCCACTCGGTGTCGCCGAGGGCCGTAGCCAGGGGCTCGAGTGAGTCGTTGGGGACGTCGCCGAACGGCACCGGGTCGATCAGGGCGGTGCCAGCACCCGCCCGCCGAAGCTGCAGCAGGTAGGCGCGCTGTGAGTAGCGGTGGCCGGAGGCGCGCTCGGCGTCGACCGCGAACGGTCCGCTGCCGCCCGCTAAGGCCTCGACGGTCAGTGCGAGGTCGGCGCGGGTCTCGACCACGGCGGGCAGGGCGCCACTGAGCACCAGCAGGGGGGCGGCCTCGGCCGGCTCCTGCTCGTGCGGCCCCTGCTCAGCTGGTGGCGGCGACGCAGGACCGTCCGTCATCGAGCTCGTGGGCCGCGCCTGTTGGGCATCGCGATGACACCGGGCGGCACCGGCGGCAGCCCGGCCGCCGTACACATCAGGTCGCCCCATGCCTCGACGTGCGGGGAGATCGAGCCGATCGGGGACCACGACGCGCGCACCTCGATCTCGGCGCGCGCCGCCTCGTCCTCCATCCCGCCGAAGCTCTCGGAGGCGACCCGGGTCACGGTGCCGCTGGGGGCGAGGAACCCGGCGTCGTGCGCGGTCAACGCCTCCATCAGCCAGCTCCAGCCGACCGCGCCCAGCAGCGGGTCGGTGACCATCTCGGGGTCGATGTCCGCGCGCGCGTAGGCGACGCAGCGGAACGTGCCCTGCCAGGCGTCGTTGCCGGCCGGGTCGTAGAGCAACACCAACCGGCCGCCGCCGACCTCTTCGCCGGCCACCGTCACGTCCGCAGTCATCGCGGCGGAGTACGGCGCGATGCGCTGCGGGGCGGGCATGTCTTCGCAGCCGATCTCGGGTCGAAGGTTCGCCGCCTTGAACTGGTCGAGGGCGCGCCGGAACTCCTCCGGCGGCGCGTCGATCTCTGTGCGCGCGGCCATACCCGGAGCCTAGGCGCTGTCGTCGGCGCCTGCCCGCCCGACTCGCCCGGACACACCACTGGCTTTCATGCGAGGATCGCCCAGTGACGGATCAGCCCGGCGGCCTCGCCGACTCCGCGTTCCTGCGGGCCGCCCGGGGGCAGCCCGCGCCCCATGTGCCGGTCTGGTTCATGCGGCAGGCCGGGCGGTCGCTGCCGGAGTACCGGGCGGTGCGCGAAGGCGTGGCGATGCTCGACGCCTGTACGCGGCCGGAGCTGGTCGTCGAGATCACGATGCAGCCCGTACGACGCCACGGCGTCGATGCGGCGATCCTCTTCAGCGACATCGTGTTGCCCCTCAAGGCGCTGGGCGTCGACCTCGACATCGTCTCGGGGGTCGGCCCGGTGGTGGCCGAGCCGGTGCGGGACCTCGCCGCGGCGGAGGCGATCCCGTCATTCGATGGCGATCGGGTCGGGTTCGTCACCGAAGCCGTCAACGAGCTGGTCGCGCAGCTCGGCGGCACCCCACTCGTGGGCTTCGCCGGTGCGCCGTACACGCTCGCGTCGTACCTGATCGAGGGGGGACCGTCGAAGGACCACGCGCTGACGAAGGCGATGATGCACGGGGCGCCGGACGTGTGGCGGGCGCTGATGGATCGGCTGGTGGGCATCTCGGCAGGATTCCTGCGGGTGCAGGCGGAGGCGGGCGCCTCAGCGGTGCAGCTGTTCGACTCCTGGGCGGGCGGCCTCACACCCGCTGACTACCGCGAGCACGTGCTGCCGTACAGCAGCGCCGTCTTCGAGAGGATCGCCGATCTCGGGGTGCCGCGGGTCCACTTCGGTGTCGCCACCGGGGAGATCCTCGCCGACATGGCGTCGGTCGACGTGGAGGTGATGGGGGTGGACTGGCGGGTGCCGCTCGACCGGGCCGTGCAGCGGATCCGCCCGCACCAGGCGGTCCAGGGCAACCTCGACCCGGCGTTGGTGTTCGCGCCGTGGGACGTCATCGAGGCCAAGGCCGGCGAGGTGCTGGAACTTGGCCGAACCGCCCCCGGCCACATCTTCAATCTGGGCCACGGTGTGCTGCCGAGCACCGATCCCGATGTGCTGACGAGGCTGGTGGACCTCATTCACTCGTACGAGTTCGCGGTCGCCAGCTGAGGCGCCGCAGCGCGAGCCAGCCGAGCAGTGAGACCAGGGCGAGCAGGGTGCCGATCGGCAGCAGCAGCCCGATGACGTGGCTCAGGCCCCACAGGAACGTCACCGTCGCGTCCCAGCCCTGCTCGAGGCCGGCGAGGAACCCAGCGGTCTCGTCGTCGGAGGGCTCCTCCGGCTTGGGGTCCGGCCTGGTCACCGTGATCGAGATCTGCGACATCGCCGTCTGCTCGGCGAGCACCCGCTGTTGCGCCTGCAGCGCCTCCAAGTCACCCTGTCGCTGGGACAGCTCCGACTCGAGCAAGATGATGTCGCCCAGCTCGGTGGCGCGGTCGAACAGCAGGCGCAGCTGGGTTATCGAGTCCTCGGCGTTCTGCACGCGGGAGTCGATGTCGGCTACCTGAGCCGTCACGTTCTTCGTCGAGCGGGTCTTGTCGAGCAGCGTGCCGAAGCCGGAGACCTCCTCGAGTGACGTGGTGAACTGATCCACCGGGACTTCGAGCAGGATCTCTGAGTAGACCGGAGTGCCGTCTCGGCTGGTCGACGTGTATTCGCTGGCGATCTCGCCGTCGACCCGCACCGTCAGGCCGTAGATCTTGCGCAGCACCCCGGCAACGTCGCCGGACTCCAAGGTGACGACACCGCTCTTGATCTCGTACTCGACCTGTCGGATGTCGGGCTGACTCTCGCGTTGCGAGGCCGGGCCGGGCGCCGCCATGTCTCTGGATGCGCCTTGGACGGCGGCGTCGGCAACAGAACCGCCCTCGGGGGCGCTGTCGGAACCGGCGGCGGCGTCCTCGGCGGGAGAGCTGCAGCCGACCATGGCGGTGAGCCCGAGGACAGCGGCGAGCGCGATGGCGGCTACGCCGCGCGGAGCGTGGGTGATGGTGGTCATGACCTTCTGACGCGGCCGACGCGCAATGGGTTCCCCGGGCCGGTCGACGGAGTGGGCGACGGTTTGCGAGGGTGGGCTCATGGCATCCTCTGGCCCCCGGCGGCAGCGGACGCACGTCGTTGTCGTCGGGGGCGGCATCGCCGGTCTGGCGGCGGCGCACACGCTGCTGGCGGCTCGACCCGACCTGAGTGTCACGGTGGCCGAGGGCAGCCCGACCGTTGGCGGGAAGCTGCGGCTGGGCGAGGTGGCAGGCCACCAGCTCGACGTGGGCGCGGAGTCGATGCTGCACCGACGTACCGAGGCAACTTACCTTGCCCGAGCGGTCGGGTTGAGCGAGGCCATCGTGCACCCGGTCGCGACCACGGCAGGGGTGTGGACCCGAAACGCGGTGCGGCCACTTCCTCCCACCCTGATGGGTATCCCGGCGGATCTGGATGCTGCGACGGCCAGCGGGATCCTCGGTCGGACGGGCGCGGCCCGGGCGGCGCTGGAGAGCCGGATGCCTCCACTCGATGTGACGGACGACGTGGGGGTCGGTGTGCTGGTTGCGCAGCGGCTGGGGCGCGAGGTCCGGGACCGGCTGGTGGAGCCGCTGCTCGGTGGCGTGTACGCCGGTCGCGCCGACGAGATCTCCCTTCATGCCGCGCTGCCGCAGGTCGTGATCGCGGTTCGCCGGCATGGCGCCTTGCTGCCTGCCGCCGCCAGCCACGGCCCGGCTGCGTCGCCCGCTAGCACAACGCCTCCGGCGACGCCGGTCTTCGCCGGGATCGAGGGGGGCGTGGGAAGGCTCGCCGTCGAGACGTGCGCCGAGATCGAACGGCGTGGGGGAGTGGTCCGCCGTGACTCGATGGTGCGGAGGCTGACGCGGACCGAGGGTGGCTGGCGGCTCGCGCTTGGTCCGACGGCACGACCGGAGGTCATCGACTGCGACGCGGTCGTGGTGGCGACACCTGCGGCGCCGGCGGCCAGATTGTTGCGAGAGGCCGCGCCGGCTGCGGCACTGGAGTTGGCGGCGATCGAGTATGCGTCGATGGCGATCGTGACGGTGGCGATGCGCGCGGTCGACGTGCGCTGCGATCTCGACGGGTCGGGGTTCCTCGTCCCTCCGGTGGATGGGCACGTGATCAAGGCGGCGACGTACACGTCGCGCAAGTGGTCGTGGCTACCCGACGACATTGTCGTGGTGCGGTGCTCCGTCGGCCGGCACCGCGAGGAGGTCGAGTTGCAACGCGACGACAGTGAGATGGTGGAGGCGGTCTTGGCCGACCTAGGCAAGGCCGTCGGGTTGCGAGCTCCGCTGGTGGACGCGCAGGTGACCCGGTGGGGCGGCTCGCTGCCACAGTACGCCGTGGGCCACCTGGACCGGGTGCGCCGGGTCCATGACGCCGTCGAGGACGTCCCCGGTCTGGCGCTGTGCGGCGCCGCCTTCGACGGAGTGGGGATCCCCGCGGTCATCGCCACCGGGGTGGCGGCGGCCACCCGGGTGGTCGACCAGCTGACGCCGATCGGGACAATGAACCCGTGACCGACACCCCCACCGCCGTGAGCGGCAAGCGGCCCGGCCAGGGCAAGGCCGCTCGCGAGATCAACGACGCCATCCGTTACACGATGTGGTCGGTGTTCGAGCTGTCCCGGCGGGTCCACGACGACGCCGACCGCGCGAAGCAGGCAGCCGAGGTCGCCGACTTGTTCGCCGATCTCGAGGCACGAGACGTCAGAGTGCGGGGGGTGTACGACGTCTCGGCGCTGCGCGCCGACGCGGACGTGATGGTGTGGTGGCACTCGTCCTCGGCGGAGGCGTTGCAGGCGGCGTACAACGGGTTCCGTCGTACGGCGTTCGGCTCTCGGCTCGAGCCGGTCTGGTCGCAGCTGGCGCTGCACCGACCGGCGGAGTTCAACAAGAGCCATGTCCCGGCGTTCCTCGCCGACGAGCAGCCGCGCGACTTCGTATGCGTCTACCCGTTCGTGCGCTCCTACGAGTGGTATCTGCTCGACGACGCCGAGCGGCGGCGGCTGCTGGCCGAGCACGGGAGGTTGGCGCGGGACTATCCCGACGTGCGGGCCAACACCGTCGCCTCCTTCGCGCTCGGCGACTACGAGTGGATCTTGGCGTTCGAGGCCGACGACCTGCACCGCATCGTCGACCTGATGCGGCACCTCCGGGGCAGCGAGACCAGGCGGCACGTGCGCGAAGAGGTGCCGTTCTACACCGGCCGCCGCCGCTCGATCAGCGAACTGATCACAAGCCTGCCGTGAGCCGCGACAGGCTGTTGCTCTGCGATCTCGACGACCCTGGTCGTGCGGCTTCCGGTATTCCCGTCAGTGGGCGGAGTCTTTCGTCAGCCGCGGAGGGCACGTCCCAGACATGGTCGAGTGGCTGATCGAACAGGAACTGGGCGGCCATCGCCCTCGCCAGGAGTTCCTCGCCGCCGTCGCCGACCACCGACTCGGTTCCCGTCGACCTCGGGGCCTCCTCATTCCCTGAAGCTGTCGAACTTGCGCTGGCCGCCGAAGCTTGACCCGGTGCCACCATGTCCCACGTCCAGTGGGGTCGAAACGTTTTCGCTTCTTCCGTTGTGGATAAGGCCAAACGGCTATCAGG
>JACCUS010000106.1 GCA_013811715.1 Nocardioidaceae bacterium | reverse complement strand
GTGACGTCGAATAGGAAGTCCTCGGCACGGCCCTCGAATGGACGGCGCAGGTAGCGCACCTCGTCGCTCCCGTCGGGGCGGACCTCGACGAGGGCGAGCATGAACTTGTCGGGCTCGTTGAGGCTGGTGAGGATCTCATTGCGGCTCACCGTCACGGTCGGCGCCCCCACGATGCGGCCCTTCACTTCGAGGAAGCGGATCTCGCTCGGCTGCTCGCCGACGCGGGGGCGAGTGGAGCGGATGTCGTAGCCGGGATGATTGCGCTGCTCCTCGTTCATGTCGACGGCGTCCCAGCCCAGCGCCTCCTCGGCGGCGAGCACGGCGGCGATCGCCCGGCGCTCCACCTCGGCTCGCGCCGGCGCCGAGACCGGCGGCGACACCGTCTCGGCGAACAGACCGACGGGTAGCACGAGCGCCCCACCGGCGACGGTGGGCGGCAGCGGGCGCAGGCTGCGCTCTCGCAACAGCTCTTCGGTGCGGGCGCGCAGCCGCCCCGCCAAGCCGTCGGCCCGTTTGCGGGCCTGGTCGACGTTCATCCTCGGCGACTTCCCGGCATCGACCTTCAGTTGCAGATCGGCGGCGCGCAGGTCCCAGTAGTTGATCTCCTTCGTCAGCCGCTCCTTGACCGCCGCCATCGTGGCGTCGACGCGCACTTCCGTGTGCAGCCGCACACGCGCCAGGTGTTCGGGCACCGCCACCTCGATGGCGTAGTCACGCCCGACGTTCTCCAGATCGGAGTTGAGCCATCCGTCCTGCAACACCTGTGCAGCCACGGAGCGCTCCGCTTCCGTCAGGGGCCGGTAGTCGAGGTACGGCGCATAGCCACACGTCCGTGGCTCACCGCCCTGGGGGATCTCGACGAACTCGTATCGTCGGCTCACCACCGTGTGCGGCTGCGTTTTCGTCGGCCGGGCGTCGGCGATCGCATGCTCCAGCATCACCAGCACCCGTGGCACCGTGCCCGTGTCCTGCGCGTCCACCAGGGTCGCGCCCCGCTGCAACAGCTGGCGGTGCCGCTCGAGCATGACGTCGATCGTCGCCGCCAGCAACGGGTGGCCCGGCGCCACGAGCTCGGCGATCGGCTTGCCGCGCACGCGCACCGCCGCCTTCTCGAACGTCACGCGCTCGAACGCCGCCGGAAGCGGCGTGCCGCGACCGATACGCCGATCGCGCTCGCGCAGCACCGCTGGCACGTTGGGGATCTCGAACCGGTCAGGCTCACGCTCGATCAGCCGCCCGCCGAGGCGACCGAACGCCTCGGCGAAGAACGCCCGCACGTAGTGCGGCTGCAACCGTCGAGCAGCGGCCTCGTCCATCTCTTCGCGGATGCGGTCGATGTCGGCGAACGACAGCGTCTCGGCGGCGAGCGGCGGATTCTCGATCGCCTCACGGACACGGTCACCGATCGAGGCGTCGATCACCTGGTTGATCTGGTCCTGCACCGCTGGGTCGTCGCCGTAGCGGATCGCCTCGATCAGCAGCTTGCGCAGCTCAGTGCCCGACATCACCTCGCCCAGCACATCGAAGATCTGACCGGCGTACGCCTCGCGCTGCGCCTCGATCTTGTCGAGCAACCGAAGGTACACCTGCGCCTCGCGGGTCTCGTCGGCGACGAGGTTCCACATGTGGCACACCTCGGTCTGGCCGATGCGATGCACCCGGCCGAATCGCTGCTCGATGCGGTTGGGGTTCCAGGGCAGGTCGTAGTTGATGACGAGGTGGGCGCGCTGCAGGTTGATGCCCTCACCGGCGGCGTCGGTTGCCACCAGGATCAGGGTGTCGCGATCCTGGGTGAACTGCTGCTGGATCACGCGCCGCACGTCGCGAGGTGTGCTGCCGGAGATGTGCACCACCGCACGCTGATCGCCGAGGAACGTGCGCAACCTGTCGACGAGGTAGTTCATCGTGTCGCGGTGTTCGGTGAAGACGATCAGCTTGCGGCGGTTACCGCCGGCATCGAACATCTGCGTCGTCTCGGACAGCAAACCGCTGAGCTGCAACCACTTCTCGTCGACGCCCTTGCCACGCAGCTCATACGCCAAGGACTCCAGCAGCTGCAGCGTGCCGATCTCGGCTTCCAGCTCGGCGATGGTCACAGCTGCACTTGCGGCGTCGACAACCTCGGTCTCGAGCACCTCGCGCTCCTCACCGTCGATGTCGTCCCAGGCATCGACGTCGAGTTCGTCGCCGTCGCTGAGCAGCGCCGACAGCCGCTGCTCCTGCGGGGTGATGCCCAGCGCTGCCGCGCGTGCGTTGGCGCGCTCGTCGATCACGCGCTGCTGGAGCCGCTTGCGGCGCCGTGACAGCGACTGGTAGATCGCCTCGGGTGACGACGCCAGGCGCCGCTGGAGCAAGGTGAGCGCGAACCCGACCGTGTTGCCACGGCGCCCTTGACCCTCGGCCGTCAGGCGATCGGCTCGGTTCATCTGATCGCGCACGTACGCCGTGACCTCGTCGTACAGGCGCATTTCGGGGGCCGACAGCGCGTACCTGACCGTGTAGGCGCGCCGTTCGGGGAACAGCGGCTTGCCCTCGAACGTCAGCAGCTTCTCCTTCACGGCGCGGCGCATCAAGTTTGACGGGTCGGCGGCGTGCACGCCCTCGCGGAACCGACCCTCGAACCGATCGACGTCGAGCAGGGCGAGGAAGAGCTGGAAGTCCTCCTCCTTGCCGGCGTGGGGCGTGGCGGTCATCAACAGCAGGTGACGGGTGTTCGCCCCCAGTGCCTCACCGAGCTGGTACTTCTTCGTCTTCTTGACCTCGGCACCGAAGTGATGCGCCGACATGCGATGCGCCTCGTCGACGACCACCAGATCCCAGTCGGACCGGTGCAGGCGCTCGACCAGGTCGGCGCGTCGGGCGAGCTGGTCGACGCGGGCGATGAGGCGGTCCCGGTCGGCGAACACCTCGCCGGAGTAGGAGGCGTCGAGCATGTCGCGGGTGACGATGTCGAAAGCGAGGCCGAACTTCTCGTACAGCTCGTCCTGCCACTGTGTGACGAGGCTGCCCGGAGCGACGACAAGACAACGCTCGACGTCACCGCGGATCATCAGCTCCTTGATGTAGAGCCCAGCCATGATCGTCTTGCCCGCACCAGGGTCATCGGCGAGCAGGAACCGCAGCGGCTGCCGAGGGAGCATGTCCCGGTACACCGCCTCGATCTGGTGCGGCAACGGATCGACTTGGCTCGACGTCAGCGCCACATACGGGTCGAACAGGTGGGCGAGGTAGATGCGCCGCGCCTCGGCCACCAGCCGGAACAGGTGCCCGTCGGCGTCGAAGCTCCACGCACGCCCGCCGCCCTCCTCGACGTGAAGAGCGTGCTCGTCGGATCGGTAGAGCATCCGCTCCTGCAGTTGCCCCGTGGGATCGCGGTAGGCGAGCGTGATCGCCTGACTGCCATGCCAGGAGACGGCAACCACCTCGACCGGCCCCGCAGGATCGACGCCGGCCACACGCGCACCCGTCACGAGCTGCTCCAGACATGTCCCGGTGCCGCCCACGTGACCGACGTCATCCACGACGAGAGCATCGCAGATGGCGGCAATCCATGGATCAGCAGTGCCGAGGCCTCCCAAGAGCCACACTCGGCGCCGTCTCGATGTCGTGCACGGCCGCCATCCTCAGGTTCCCACGGTCAGCCCGCCGCCCGTCGTCGCTGAGGGACAGGTCCATCGTGAGCCCCTCGGCGAGCTTGAGCGGGAGCGGCACTCGCGCCGCCTCTTGCTCCGTGGCGCGCTCACCGGAACTAGGTGCTTCGCCCATGACGACACCGAACCAGCGCTCTCTGTCCTTGACCACGCGAAACATATTCTCGTCGTGGGTGCCGCCCAGATACGGCTCGTAGATGACCACCGGTTGGGGAGACGCCTCGGCCTTCGACCCGATGCGGTCGACGCGCCCGGTGCGCTGCTCGAGCGTGCTTGCGTTCCAGTCCAGATCGTGGTGGATGACGTGACGACAGTCCTGATGCAGGTCGACGCCTTCGGCCATGACCGAGCTCGCCACCAGCACCTCGGGGAAGAACGGCGCGTTGAAGGCGAGCATCAGTCGGCGCCGGGTTTCCAGGCGCACGCCGCCGTCGGCGAGCCGGACGTTGGGGAGCAGCACCTCCCGATGTCGGGCACGTTCCGACGGGTCGAAGTCCTCCGCGGTGCTGGCGATGCCGTCGGTCTGGATGCCGCTGAGCGCGGCCAGGAGCTCCTCTCGCTCCACGTCCACCTTCTGGTCAAGCGATGTTGAGAAGGCGCACCGAAAGGGTAACCCCGGCGGAAACATGGCGTACTTCGAGAAGCATAAGGACGGGTCGTACAGCCTGCTGTAGATGGCGATCGAGATGTCGTTCGGTGCGTCCCTGGAGTTGCCGCCTGCCGTCGTTAGGTGTGTCGTTCTGCGTGGCGTCGCCGGGGACGCGATGATCGCGACGTGCGCGTCCTCGGCATCGATTTGGCGGCCCACGAGAAATCCACAGGAGCGATTCTCATCGATCCGATCGGCGCGTCGAGGTGGCGGGCCAGCGAGCTGCCGACGCGGCCGACCGACGACGCACTCGTGGAAGCCGCTCGAACTGTCGAGGTAGTTGGCGTCGACTCGCCGCTCGGGTGGCCAACGGCGTTCGTTGAGGCTGTCGCGGCACATGGCTCACTCCGTCCGTGGCCCGGCGGTGTCGATAGGTCCACCCTTACTCATCGCGACACCGATCGGGCGATTCGGCAGCACGGCATTCGTGCGGCGCTTTCCGTGTCGGCCGACAAGCTCGGTTCCGTGGCGATGAGATGCGCTCTGCTCCAAGTGCGCTGCTGCACGACTGCCTGTTTACTCTTGCGCACATGACGTACACCTACTCCGAGGACGACCCGAACGCACCACGCGAGCCAGGCAATGAGCTTCCTTCGCCCGCGTAGGCGTCCGCAGAATTCGCAGGGGTCGGTCACGTCCACTCCTGGCACTGGCAGCGCGGCCGAGCGACTTGGAGCAGTCGTCACTCAGATGCCCCGCGTCTGGGCTGTGCCTGAAACAGCGTTCCTGCAGCGGGTCCTGACCGCGGTCGAATCCTGCTTGCAGGAGCAGGGCGCCCCGCAAGCAGCGTGCGACAACCTTGGCGCAGCAGCTCGCCGCCCCGACGACGCCGAGCTGCTGCATCAGGCCGGATAC
>JACCUS010000101.1 GCA_013811715.1 Nocardioidaceae bacterium | reverse complement strand
GCGGATCGTCCGGTGCAACGTCGTCAGACGTGCTCAGAGGGTGGGTGGTGCGACGGTGGACCGACCTCCGTGAGCCTCCAGTGGCAGTCGCGACCGTCCTCGCGACTCCTCCACCAGGAGTATGACGAAGGCGCTGGCCTGGGCCAGCAGGAACGTCCAGCAGGTCCGGTCCAGCGGGGCGATGTCGGCGACCGTGAAGAACGTCCCGGCGGCGAGGCAGCCCGCGAGCCAGGCGCGTGCCACAGCCGCCGATCGGTCGAGCGCGAGCACGAGGACGGTGAGCACGAGGTTCCCCAACGCCACCGCGCTGCCGACGGCGAGCAGCATTGTCTGCTCGGGCTCGAGACGCACCTCGGGCCCGAAGATCAGCCGCACCAGCTCTGGCCCCGCGACGACGCCGACGGCCGCAGCCACGGCGGCGCCGGCGATCACGAGAACGACGGTCACGCGTTGGGCGTGCACAAGCTTCGTGCGGCTGTGCTGAGCCACCCAGGTGGCGAAGAGCCCGGTCAGCTGGGACACGAGTCCGAGAGCGATCGTGTACGGCGCCCGAAACAAAGCGAGCCCCGCGAACAGCGCCGTGACCTCGACCGCTGTGCCCCCGCCAAGAGCGAGAGCCACCGGTCCGCCGGTGAGCGCGACCTGGGCGAGCAGCTGGCCGCCAGACGCGCCGCTGAGGAACCGGAGCGCAGAAGCCCTGTTCCTCACCCGGTCGGTCAACGGGCCGAGCCGGAGCGACGACGGCCACATCACGACGACGAGATGCCCGACGAGGAGGGCGACGCCGTACGCAACCGGATCCTTGACGCCGCCGAGCACCAGCAGGCCGGCGCTGAGGCAACGCACAGTGTGCTCGGCAACCAACGCGGTGGCCACGCTCCCGAATCGTCGCCGCCCGGTGAGCGTGCCGCGGCTGAGACCCAAGACCCCCGAGCCCAGTGTGACCCCGGCCATCAGGGCTGGAAACGCGAGGCCGTCTCGGTGGAACAGCTCGTCGCGGGCCAGCCAGGACAGCAGGCCGACGACCAGTGCGACGAGGAGCAGGATGCAGCTCAGCCGTGGCAACGCGGACCTGACGTCGCTCTCGTCGTGGTGCAAGGCGACGGTCCGGGCGATCCAGTGCTGTGCCGGGAAGGTCAGCGCGGCTGCCGAGAAGCTCCAGTAGGTCCACAGCACGGACACCGGTGCCGCCGCCTCCGGACCCAGCGCCCGAGTGGTCGTCGCGAAGAAGACATAGGCGAGGAGTCCGCTGACGACTGATCCGACGGCCAGCGCCGATGTGTCGCGACCACGCAGCCTCATTTGTCGATATCGCCGACGACGAAGAACATCGAGCCCAAGATGGCGACCAGGTCCGCGACGACGCAGCCGGGCAGCAGCTGCGGCAGCACCGACATGTTGTTGAACGAGGCCGACCGCAGCTTCAACCTCCACGGCGTCTTCTCGCCGCGGGACACGAGGTAGTAGCCGTTGATGCCCAGCGGGTTCTCCGTCCAGGCGTACGTCGGGCCCTCCGGCGCCTTGACGATCTTCGGCAGTCGGACGTTGATGGGTCCCTGAGGCAGCGCACCGAGCTTCTCGACACAGGCGTCGGCGAGGTCGAGCGACACTGCGACCTCCTCGAGCAGCAGCCTGAAACGCGAGTAGCAGTCTCCGACAGCACCGAGCGGGACGCGGAGATCCCCGGCGGCGGTCAGCTCGTCGTACGCGAGATAGGGGTCATCGCGTCTCAGGTCGAAGTCGACGCCCGATGCCCGGGCGATCGGCCCCGAGACGCCGTACTGGCCGATGAGCTGAGGGCTCAGGACACCCACGTCTCGGGTACGGGCGGCGAAGATGTCGTTGCCCAGGACCAGGTCCTCGATCTGAGGCATTCGTCGGCGTACCGCTGCCACGGCAGCGGTGACCCGTCTCAGCCATCCCGCTGGCAGGTCCTCCTTGAGACCACCCACCCGGTTGAACATGTAGTGCATCCGACCGCCGGAGATCTCCTCCATCACCTCCTGGATCGTCTCGCGCTCTTGGAGCGCGGAGAAGGTCGGTGTGATGGCTCCGATCTCGAGTGGGTAGGAGCCGAGGAACATCAGGTGGTTGAGCACCCGGTTGAGCTCGGCGAGCAACATCCGTGCCCAGGTGGCGCGCACCGGGAC
>JACCUS010000099.1 GCA_013811715.1 Nocardioidaceae bacterium | reverse complement strand
AGGCGTCGTTGGTCACGCCGCCGCCACGCTCGTCGGAGATCACCAAGATCTTGCCGTCCGGGCTGGTGTCGGCCTGGTGGGACAGCTCGAGGTTGTGTGCGTTGTTGAGGCCGCGCGCGTCACTGCGGCCGCAGGCGGGGACACCGGCTTCGGGACAGGCGAAGTTCGGGAGGATCGTCTTGGTGCGCACCCTCCCGTTCAGCACCCGGTCGACGCCGACGATGAAGGTAGAGTTGAGGGCGGCGACGTACATCGTGTCGCCGTCTTGGGAGAAGAAGACGTCATGCGGCCGCCACAGGCCGCAGGCGCTCCTGCGTGGGGCCTTCGATGCGGGACGGCACCCCGAGGTGTCGAACTGGTTGTGCGGGATGTCGCTCCGCCGGCTGCCCAGGTTGGGGACCGGCGGTCGTTTCATGACGACGCACTCGAAGCTCGCGCGCGCCGGGCAGCGGCCGTCCGAGTTCTTCCGGGACGCGTCGATGTACCGGTAGATGTGCCGCTTCCTGTCGAGGAAGTCGCGGTTGGGGAGGTTCCGCAGGTCGATGATGTCGACCGCCCAGTCCGAGCTCGGGTTGGAGATGGCGAGGTACTTTCCGCTCGGGTGCAAGGTGGTGTTGTGCGCCCCACCTGGCGGGTTCGGGAAGCAGGTCAGGAGGCTGGTGTTGAACGCCCGGTTCGCCAGTGACGGTTTCTTGGCGGCGACCCGGTCGAAGCTCAGCTTGAAGACGTCCACCCCTTGCCCGTTGGCCTCCGGGTAGTTCTTGGCCAGGCAGTCTGAGGTGGTGACCGGGAGCCCGGCCACGCCGTCGTAGCTGAGGACGGCGATGTTGCCCCTGACCTGGACGTCGTTCTGGTAGCCGGTCGTGAAGTTGCGCCCCGCCGGTCGAGGGTTGGCCGGCCTCGTGATGTCGAAGATGCGCAGGCCGTCGCCAATGGTCCCCACGAACGCGTAGTCGTGGATCTTGCCGTCCGCGGCCTTGCGGGACTGGAACTCCACGTCGGTACCGGCGATCCCGCACCGGTTCGCCAGGTGCACGAGGCGCTTGGCGGAGCGCGCCGGGAATGGGCCGCCGTCGGGGTCCTCGGGCAACAGCCCCTCCTCGCAGGGGAGCGGCTGGTTGCGGACCGGGTCGAGCTCGTCACCGAAGGTTGCCGTCGAAGAAGTCCCGAGCAGGACCGAGAGCGCGAGTGTCCCGGAGAGCAGCGGCCGACGTAGGCCTCGGAGCATGTTCATGAGTGGAACTCCTTCTCGTTGCCGACATATCGGGCGGCTTGGCGATGCTGGCAGTATGCCCCGCCAACCCTGGCGGTGGCAAGGTCCAGCGACAACTCGCCGTACGATCGACGGCGTGAGCTTCCCCTTCGTCAAGGGCCACGGGACCCACAACGACTTTGTGGTCCTGCCCGACCTGGACGGGAGGATCCATGACGACCTCGGCCCCGAGCTGGTGCGGGCCCTGTGCGACCGACGCGGCGGCATCGGCGGCGACGGGGTGCTGCGGGTGCTGCGCGGCGACTTCGCCGACGGGGCCGGCTGGTTCATGGACTACCGCAACGCGGACGGGTCCGCGGCGCAGATGTGCGGCAACGGGGTCCGGGTGTTCGCGCGCTACCTGGCAGCGGCTGGCCTGGTCGACGTGGCGGCGCTGGCCGGGCCGCTGCCTATCGACACCCGTGGCGGGGTCAAGCCCGTGACGTTCTGCGACGACGGCGAGTTCAGCGTCGACATGGGGGTGGCGGCGGTCGGCGGGCTGGTCGACGTGTCTGTCGGGGGGCGGTGGCACGCCGCCCGCAGCGTCGGCCTGGGCAACCCGCATGCGGTGGCGTTCGTCGACTCGCTCGACGAGGCCGGTGGGCTGGCGACCTCGCCGTTCTACTGTGCGGAGGAGTTCCCCGACGGGGTCAACATCGAGTTCGTGGTGCCGCAAGGCGAAGCCGCCCTGGCGATGCGGGTGTTCGAGAGGGGGGTGGGGGAGACCATGTCGTGCGGGACCGGGGCGTGCGCCGCGGTCGTCGCGGCCAGGTACGACGGCGTGGGCCAGGGTGGCGCCGCGGTCGGCGCGGCTATGGCTGAAGGTGGGGGCCATATGTCGGGCGTGTTTTCAGCCACAAGCGGAAGGCCGGGTTGCGAAGGCGGCCCGGCGACGTACCGGGTGCAGGTGCCAGGCGGGGTGCTGACGGCGTCTGTGGACGAGCGCGGCCACATCCACCTCAAGGGCCCCGCCGTGCTGGTGGCCGAGGGGACCTGGACCGGCTAGTCGCGTGTTCCGGTGATTCTCAATTGCCACCGTGCAACTGGACGAACCGGTGCAGCAGCCGCGGCGGCTCGGTGACCGTGCTGGCCCGCGCCATCTCCTTGAGCGCGACGGCCTCTCCGGGCGGGTCGAAGTACCCGTGGTGCTTGTAGACCTCGATCCGCGTGCACAGCCCGTCCACGTCGAGCTCGGGGTGGAACTGGGTGGCATAGACGTTGCGGCCGAGCCGAAACGCCTGTACCGGGCACGCCGGTGACGACGCGAGGACTACGCCGCCGTGCGGGAGCCGCGTCACCGCCTCCTTGTGGCCGAGAAAGGCCGAGAACGACTCCGGGAGCACGCCGAACAGCGGGTCGTCCCGGCCGGCCTCGCTGAGTGTCACCGGAACGCATCCGATCGGTTCGCCCCAGGTCCGGTCCACCACGCCTCCGGGCAGCACACCGACGGTGCCGATGCCGTAGCAGGCGCCGAAGAACGGGAAGTCGGTGGCGACCACCCGGTCGATCAGCTCGCGCAGCTCGGCCTCGACCCGGCGCTGCACCGGCGACTTCACGTCGTCGGGGTCGCTGACGTTGAACGGCCCGCCGCCGAGCAAGATGCCCGACCAGTCCGAGAGCTGCACGTCACCGAGCGGCCCGCGCTCCAGACGGAGCCGGCGCAGGTGGGCCGCGTCCAGCCCGCTGAACCTCAGCATCGCGGCGTACTCGTTCTCGGCGGCCTCGTCCTCGGCGCGGATGGCGAGGAAGAGGAAGGGCTTCACCTGCGGCAGCCTAGAAGGTCTGGCCCTCGAGATCGCTCTGGGTGTACGGCTGGGGCTCGACCAGCACCCACCAGTTGCCGGAGTTGTCGCGCATCACCGCCTCGACGCCGTACGGGCGGTCCGATGGCTCCTGCACGAAGCCGACGCCCTTGGCCCTGAGCTCCTCGTACGTCTTGCGGCAGTCGTCGACCCGCAGCCCGCCGCCACTCATCGAGCCCTTGGCGAGTGAGCGCCGGACGTACTCCGCGTCCTCGGCGTCCAGCGGCGGCCCTGGGACCATGAGGTTGAGCTGGAGATCCGGTTGGTTGGGGTGGTTGACCGTGCACCAGCGGAAGTCGCCCATGGTGACGTCGGTGTTGTCCTGGAAGCCGAGGGTGTTGACGTAGAAGTCCTTGGCGGCGTCGATGTCGGTGACCCAGACGCCGAGCAGGGAGACGTTGGTGATCATGGCGGTGAGCCTTTCGTGAAGTGGGTCTCGTGGTCACTCAGCCTAGGGTGCGGCGCCGCCTGGAGGCTTCTCCGAGATTGCGGAGGTCCGCTGCATCCCGAGCATGAACACGACACAGCCGGGGATGTGCTGCGCGCCGGCGTGGACCTGTGCGCGCTGGTACTCCGACGGGCTCATCCCGACCAGCTCGCGGAACCGGGTGCTGAAGGTGCCGAGGCTCGCATAGCCCACCAGGTGACAGGTCTCGGTGATGTTGAGGTTGGTGGCGCGGAGCAGGTCCTGGGCGCGCTCGATGCGCCGCCGCGTCAGGTAGCGCATCGGGGTCTCGCCGTACGCCGCGGTGAAACAGCGGATGAAGTGGTACTTCGACGTGGCGGCCTCGCGCGCGAGCCGGTCGAGGTCGAGCGGCGCGGCGAACTCGAGGTCCATCAGGTCGCGAGCTCTTCTCAGGTGCGGCAGCAGGCCCGTCGGGACGGCGTACCTCGTGGCCACCCCGCCACCTTAGGGCGCCAGCTGTAAAGCGGTCGTGGCGCGACGGCCGGGCGGCGTACAGTGGCAACAAGATGACGGCAGACCGACCCGAGTACGACGGCGACTCCGAGCTCGACGGACGAGAGTGGCCGAGCGACGTCGAGCAGGACCGCTCGGAGCAGGGCGACTACGAACTGGAGGAGCGCAACGCGCTCCGCCGAGTCGCCGGGCTGTCGACCGAGCTCGAGGACATCAGCGAGGTCGAGTACCGCCGGCTGCGGCTCGAACGAGTCGTGCTCGTCAGCGTCTGGTCCGAAGGCACCGTCGAGGACGCCGACAACTCCCTCGCCGAGCTGAAGCTGCTCGCCGAGACCGCCGGGTCGCAGGTGCTCGACGCGCTCTCGCAGCGACGGCACCGCCCCGACCCAGCGACCTATATCGGCCCCGGCAAGGTCGACCACGTGCGGATGGTCGTGGCCGAGACCGGCGCCGACACCGTCATCTGCGACGGCGAGCTGAGTCCCTCGCAGCTGCGCAACCTGGAGGACCGGGTCAAGGTCAAGGTCGTCGACCGCACCGCGTTGATCCTCGACATCTTCGCCCAGCATGCCCGCTCCAAGGAGGGCAAGTCGCAGGTCGAGCTGGCGCAGCTGGAGTACCTCCGGCAGCGGCTGCGTGGCTGGGGAGGCAGCCTGTCGCGCCAGGCCGGCGGCCGAGTCGGTGTGCAGGGCGGCGGCATCGGCGGGCGTGGCCCCGGTGAGACCAAGCTGGAGACCGACCGCCGTCGCATCACCACCCGGATGGCCAAGCTGCGACGCGAGCTGAAGCACATGGAGACCGCTCGGGTGACGAAGAAGTCCGAGCGGGTCCGGCGCGACATCCCCGCCGTGGCGATCGCCGGGTACACCAACGCCGGCAAGTCGTCATTGCTGAACCGGATGACGGGCGCGGGCGTGCTGGTCGAGGATGCGCTGTTCGCGACCCTCGACCCGACGACGCGGCGCACCACCACGACAGACGGCCGCGTGTACACGTTGTCCGACACGGTCGGCTTCGTGCGGCACCTGCCGCACCAGCTCGTCGAGGCGTTCCGCTCCACGCTGGAGGAGGTGGCCGAGGCCGACCTCGTCGTCCACGTCGTCGACGGCTCGCACGCCGATCCCGAGGGCCAGATCGCGGCGGTCCGTGCGGTGTTCGCCGAGATCGGGGCCGACCGGGTGCCGGAGCTGATCGTGGTCAACAAGTCCGATGTGGCGGACCCGTTGGCCGTGTCGCGGCTGCTGACCCGTGAGCCGCATGCCGTGGTCGTGTCGGCGCGCAGCGGTGACGGTCTTCACGACGTACTCGCCGCCATCGAGGCCGA
>JACCUS010000086.1 GCA_013811715.1 Nocardioidaceae bacterium | reverse complement strand
CTGCCGATCCAACATCTCATCCAACGTTCCTGGCGGTACAGGGCGTCATCCAACATCACGAGCTGGACTAGCCGCGACACGAACGGCCAGCTCAGAGCACACATCGGCACGCGACGGACCGCAGTATTCCGACTCATAATCCCCGGGTCGTGGGTTCGATCCCCACCCGCCCTACTCATCTTGCGGGACTTTGAGACCAGCTACGGGCGACGTTCCGGGCGCGAGCGATCCCCGACCCGCTGCAGGTCGCCATCGACCCCCAGCACGTCGCTGACGACCGCCGCTACGACGTGCCGACCACGGTGATCGCCTCGTCGATCCCGGGGGCGATGCCGCGGGAGTTCATCGGCAAAGACCACCCCTACGTCCGCGAGCTGTCCAAGATGCGCGACTACGAGATCGTCGACCTGCCGACCGGGCACTGGCCGCAGTTCACCAAGCCGACCGAGCTCGGGGCGGCGATCGTGAAGGCGCTCGAACGTTCTAGCGTCGCCTATCCGGCCGGCGACGAACCGGGGGCAACCTTGGCCGTCTCCTGACGTGCCTGATGCCGTGCGGACCTGGCGTCGGTCAGCTCTCCGGCTTGTTGCTCGGCCTCCTTGCGCAGCAGCTTGCGCACCCTCGTCACGCCCAGGTCATGTTGGTAGAAGTGCTCGACGCCCGGCGGGACGGGCTGCATGACCTCGGCGACCTCCCGGTCCTGTTCGAGCACGGCCCAGTGCCGCGCCTCGAGGCGGTTCTTGTAGAGGAAGCGCCAGACGTCGCGCTGCCACCCCGAGACCTTGCGGTTGCGCCAGAAGAAGCAGGCCGTGGTGTACTCGTCGATCGGTGTCATGTGGGAGACGATGCCGAAGTTGCCCCCTGGCCCGCCCGTGGCCGGGTAGGGGATCTCCAGCTCGATGTACTGCATGCTCGTGTCGATCCACTCGCTCCAGTCGAAGTTCGTGTCGCGTTGGCCGTCCTTCTCGAACACGAACCCGTTGTCGGTGCCCCTGACGCTGAACGTCGCTGCCCGATCACCCTCGGACATCGAGTGCGAATCGGCGTGCAGGTACGAGCCGTGCATCGGGTCCAAGTTGTTCTCGATCATGAACTGGTACGGGGTGCCGTACTCGACGTAGCAGAGAAAGGCGTCGTACTCCTCCGACGTGAGGCGCGTCGATGGGACGAACGGTGCCGGCTCGGGATGCAGCTCGTCGCCGAACCAGGCGAACAGCGCGTCGCGCAGGACGATCGATGGGTACGTCTTCAAGGCTTGGCGACCTTCGAGAGCGCAGCCAGGCATGCCGGGGACGGACACCACGGTGCCGGAACCGTCCACCTCGACGCCGTGGTACCTGCAGGCCAGGCGGTCGCCGAGGTGCTTGGCAATCGATAGCGGCGCGGCGCGATGGGGGCAGTAGTCCTCCTGAACGTGGTACTGGCCGTCCCGATCGCGCCACACGACGAGGCGCTCGCCGAGGCGGACGACGCCGATGGGCCCGTCACCGATCAGCTCGGTCGGGCAGATCCCGTACCAACGGTTGCGCAGGCCGGTCGACTGGATGTGTCGGGCCAGGTCGGTGACGTCGAGTTCGAGGGTGGTGGTGCTCATTCTGGGGCTCCGAGTCGATGGACGGTGGTGGTGAAGGTCTCGGGCGTCCACGGCTGGCCGTCGGGGTCCGTGCTGCCAAAGTCGTTGACGGCGGCAACGAGCGGCCCGAGCTCGTGGATGCCGCGGGCGAAAGCGGACTCGATGGCGTCACCGAGTCGGTTCTCGAGCGCCGTCGGACCCCGCTTCCTCGATTGAACCGGGTTCAGGTAGAGCTGATCACTGGTCATGACGTACGCCCTTCTCGGGTTCCTTCCGGCCGGCTGGGGCCGTCGCCGTCTCCCCGGTGCGGTGCAGCCCAGGCGTGAGGGCTGGGGTCCATACCCCAGTAGAGGCTCTTCTGGTGCTGGTACTGGCGGATCCCAGCAACGCCCTTCTCCCGTCCCCAGCCGGAGTCCTTGGTGCCGCCGAACGGGGTGGAGATAGAGAACTGCTTGTAAGTGTTGATCCACACGGTGCCGGCGTCGATGCGTCTGGCGACCCGCCAGGCCCGTCGGTAGTCGGCTGTCCAAATGCCGGCGGCGAGACCGTAGACGCTGTCGTTGGCCTGGGCGACGAGGTCGTCCTCGTCATCGAAGGGCAGCGTGACGAGGACCGGCCCGAAGATCTCCTCTTGGCACACGGCGGAGGCGTTGTCGACGCCGGTGAGGATCGTCGGGCTAAGGAAGGCACCGGCGTCGAAGGGGGGTCCCGTGGGGCGCGCGCCGCCGCTGACGACTCGGCCGCCTTCGTCGACGCCGGCGGCGATGTAGCGCTCGACGTCGAGACGGTGGTCGAAATGCACGAGCGGGCCGAGCTGCACGCCGGGAACGGTCGGGTCGCCGAGCACCAGATCGTCAGTGGCCGCTGCCAGCCGCTCGACGAACTCGTCGTGCATGCTCGTCTCGACGAACAGCCGCGAACCGGCGATGCAGGACTGCCCTTGGGAGGAGAAGATCCCGAACAGCACCCCGGCGATCGCCTGGTCGACATCCGCGTCGGCGAACACCACCGTCGGCGACTTGCCGCCGAGCTCGAGCGACGTGGGGATCAGCCGGCGGGCGGCGACGTCAGCGATGTGGCGTCCCGTGGTGGTGCCGCCGGTGAACGAGATACGCCGGACGAGGGGATGTTCGATGATCGCCTCGCCGGTCTCACGACCCGAGCCAGGAAGGACCGAGAACAGACCGGCGGGCAGGCCGGCCGCATCGACGATGGCGGCCAGTTCGAGGGCAACGAGCGGCGCCCAAGACGCCGGCTTGAGGACGACGGCGTTTCCGGCGGCGAGCGCCGGCGCCACCTTCTGGGCATCGGAGGCGATCGGAGAGTTCCAGGGCGTGATGGCGGCGATGACGCCGAGCGGTTCGTGCACGCTCATCGTGAGGAAGTCGCCTCGTCGTGGCGTCAGAGTGTCTTCGGCGACCTCCAGCACGGCGGCGAAGTAGCGGAACGTGCCGGCCGCGCTGCGTGCCAGGGCGGCCGTCTCGGTGAGCGTCTTGCCGGTGTCGGCCGTCTGGATCGCGGCGATGCGGTCGACACGGTCCTCGATGTGGTCGGCGACGCGGTGCAGGTATCGGGCCCGTTCGTGGGGGAGCAGGTCGCGCCACGCGGGCTCGTCCATCGCCTCCCGGCCGCGGGTGACGGCCTCGTCGACGTCGTCAGGAGAGGCGCCGGCGAAGGTGCGGTTGAGCGAGCCGTCGAACGGGTTGATCGACTCGAGCTCGGCTCCAGTGCCGGACCGCCAGTCGCCGGCGATGAGGAGACGGCCGTCGGGGAGTCCGGCGTCAAGGGTGGCGGTCGGCGTGGTCATGACATGGGGACCGGTGGGACGAAGGGTTCGGGCATCGGACCGAAGCTGTCGCAGTCGACCTCGACGAGGACCGGCGCCCGACTGGCGACCGCCTTGTCGAGCACCTCGGCCACGTCGCCGAGTGACTCAATGCGACGGTGCTCGATGTCGTAGGCGCCGGCCAGGGCGCCGAAGTCCGGCGTGGCGAGGTCGACACCGGCGCGGCGGCCGAAGTGGCGGTCCTGGAGGTTGCGCAACACGCCGTAACCGCCGTCGTTGAACACGATCATCACGAGCCACGGTTGCTCGCCGGCGACCGTGCCGAGCTCGCCGAGGTGTACGGCGAGGCCGCCGTCACCGACCATCAGCGCCGTCGGGACCTCGGGTCGGGCGATGGCGGCGCCGATGGCCATGCCCAGGCCCTGGCCGATACCGCCACCGCGGGCGCTGACGTTCGTGCTCGGGTCGTACACCGGCAGCAGGCGGTTTCCCCACGACGACGCCGGGATGGTGACGTCCCGCACCATCGGCGACCGCTCGTCGAAGGTGTCACGCATGCCGTCGCACAGCACGGCGTACGGACCGATGGCCTGGCGCAGCCTGGCGCGTGCGAGCTGCGCAGCGGACATCACGGCGGTCGCCCATGACGGGTCCGCCTCGCAGCCGCCGATGGCGCCGAGCAGCGCGGCCACGACGCTGCGGGCATCGCCGGCGAGACCGGCGTCGGCTGGGTGCACCCGACCGATGGCGGCGGGATCGACGTCGATCTGCACGTGGGGCCGCGGCAGGGAGAGCTGGTAGTGCCTCGTCTCGTTGGACCGGAAG
>JACCUS010000441.1 GCA_013811715.1 Nocardioidaceae bacterium | reverse complement strand
ACCGTGCTCACCGGCGGCGAACCGCAGCCCGGCCCCGGCCACTTCTTCCAGCCCACGGTGCTCGGCAACGTCCCGGCCAGCGCGCGGGTGCACAAGGAGGAGATCTTCGGTCCGGTGGCGCCGATCTCGACGTTCCGCACCGACGATGAGGCCGTCCGCATGGCCAACGACACCGAGTTCGGTCTCGTCGCCTACCTGTTCACGAACGATCTGAGCCGGGCGATGCTCGTCAGCGAGGCCCTCGAGTACGGCATGGTCGGCGTCAACCAGGGCATCGTCTCCAACCCGGCCGCCCCCTTCGGCGGCGTCAAGCAGTCCGGCTTCGGCCGCGAGGGCGGCTTCGAAGGCATCGACGAGTACCTCGAAACGAAGTACGTCGGCATCGCCGTCTGATCGCATGGAAGAGCTGCTGCCGATCCGCACGCCCCGGCTGACGGTGCGCATGATGACCTCCGACGACGCCGAGGTGCTGGCCGCGTACCGCAACGAGCCGGAGGTGGCCAAGCACCAGCTGTGGGACCTGCCCTACCCGGTCGAGGAAGCGCGGCGGATGTTGGCCGGCCAACGAGCCGACGAGCAGTTGGAGCCGGGCGGCAAGTACCAGCTGGCGATCGAGGTGGACGGCGTCCTCGTCGGCGACGTGTTCACCGACGTGGGCGAGACCGGCGGCACCGCTGAGATCGGCTACACGCTGGCCACCGCCCACCAGGGCCACGGGTACGCCACCGAGGCGGCCGGGGCCGTCGTCGCCGCGCTGTACGACCGGATCGGCTGCGTCCGGGTGTACGGCGAGCTCGACCCCGAGAACGTGGCGTCCCAGCGCGTGCTCGAACGGATCGGGCTGATCTACGAAGGCGTGACGAAGCAGTCGTTCCTGTGGCGCGGTGAGTGGACCGACAACATGTCCTACGCGGCGACGCGCGCCGACTATGACGAGTGGCGCAACCGCCCGAGCGGACCTCCCGCCGTCGTCGAGCTGGTCGAACTGGATTGGCGCAACGAGGCCGCCTACCGCCGGCTGCGTACCCACCACTCCGAGGAGCGCTTCGTCGACCCGACGTGGCTGTCGATCGTCGAGGCCCACTTCCCCGAGGAGATCAACGGGGCGCCGGTCGTGCCGTGGATGCGCGGCGTCGGCGCCGACGCTGAGCCGGTCGGCTTCCTGATGATCGCCGAGGCCACCGAACACCACCCCGAGCCGTACCTCTGGCGCCTGCTCATCGACCGACTGCGCCAACGCCGCGGTATCGCCCGGCGGGCGATCGGGCTGCTTGTCGAGCAACTGCGGCGGGACGGGCACACGACCTTGGTGACGAGTTGGGGCGAAGGCCCGGGCAGCCCCCGGCCGTTCTACGAACGGCTGGGGTTCGTACCTACCGGCGTGATCGTCGACGGCGAGACAGTCGCCCGGCTGAGCCTCGGGTGATCCCGCCGCGGGCGCCGCCCGAACGTGCCCTTGGGACAGCCTCCGACCGCTGTCGTCGAAGATGATCCACGAAGGGATCCGCGTCACACGGGTACGGGCACGACTTCGGCCAGAACGTCGTGGAAGGCGCCGAGGGCGGGCTCGTTGGCGCCGATGCGCAGCGCGTAGATGGCGCCGGACGCGAGTCCTCGTTGCACGCCGGCCATCGCCGTAAAGTCCTCCTCGATGACGGTGTCGATCGTCAATCGCCAGTTGTTCTCCCAGTGCCGTTCGATCTGTTCGGAGCGGTCGTCGCCGGGGACGTAGAAGTCGAGGTCGCAGATCGAGCGCGCCGGGTCGACGGGATCGGGCGTGATCCGCCACGTTTCGATGTGGTCGAGCTGCATCACCAGCACCGTGCTGGGGAACAGCACGTAGACGAGCGCGCTGTGCGCGACGAGATCCCAGCTATCCGGTGGCTCGTCGGCGAGTCCGGTCAGCGAACGCCGCGGCAGCACCTCGCGGACGTGGCGGCCGAATCGCTCCGCATAGCAGAGGTTGGCGATGAACAGAGGGGCGACCGTGTTTCGGTGCAACGACGAGAAGTGGTACGGCTCCAAGAAGGTGTCGACGACCAGCTTCCAGTTGAAGGCGAGCTCGAAGCGGTGCGAACGCCAGTGGCGGTGGCCGGCGACATCGAGCACGTCGAAGTCGTCGCCGATCGCGCCGAGTTCCGATCGCACGGCGAGATCAGCGGGGTCGGCCCCCGGTGTCGGCACGACCCACACCAGGCCATGCTCCTCGAGCACGGGCAGCCGGCGCAGCCCTGGGCCCGGCAGAGCCACCTGCGGAAACGCGTCACGGTCCGGCAGACCGACCAGCGTGCCCTCCAGGTCGTACGTCCACGCGTGATACGGGCA
>JACCUS010000043.1 GCA_013811715.1 Nocardioidaceae bacterium | reverse complement strand
TTTGATGAAACCCACAAAAGAATCACCGTAAGCGACATAACAACCACGTACCGTGTACGGGTAGTGGCCCAAAGTAGTTAACGCATCACTGTACGTATAACAAAGGAACTCGGCTACGGATATGAGGCTGGGGTGTCGGGTTAAGTAGTCATCCGCGCAGGGTGACCGACAGCTGCGCGGATGCGCTCGCCTGAGCCAGCCGAGCCGCCTCGGCCGGGGTCACCGCCAAGACGACGAGGGCACCTTCGCTCCCCGAGTCGTCTTCGAGCCGGGGCAGCGCAACGACGGGGGCGTCGCTGATGACATCCTCCGCCGCGGCCTGGTCGTCGCCGGTGGAGGCGTAGACGTCGATGCGCCCACCGACCCGCAGCAGCGCCACCACGTCCGAGTCGTCGATGCGCACCGGCGTGGCGACCAGCCGCTCGGGGTAGCCCGCGATCAGAGCTGCACCGACCAGACTGCGGTCCGTCAACGGCTCCCCAGCTCTCATCGGGCCGGCGACCGTCTCACCCAGGACCGCCGCGGCAGAGGCCACGGCGCCCGACGGCGCGAGTCCAGGCGGAGCATGCACCACCTGTACGTCGCCGGCGCGCAAGACGGTGCCCGACGTCAGGTCGCGAGCCGTCACCACGATCGGGGCGCGCGGCGGTGGGGCCGGTGCGGCGACCTGCAACGCGGCCAGCACGGCTCCGGCCGCGAGGGTGGCGGCGATCAGCCTTCGGTGGCGCAAGAAGATACGCCGCAGCCGATGCGAGGCGGTGGGCAGGTCAACCATGTCCTCAGGCTAGGAGACTGAGTCGGTGGCCGCGGACATTGTCCACAGGGTTGCGGACCGCACATGTTCGCGCGGAGGTCAGGCCGAGGAACTGCGCTGTTCGGCGAGCAGGTCGCGGATCTCGGTCAGTAGGGCGACGTCCTCGGTGACCGGCGCCGCCTCGTCAGAGCCGGGCGACATCCGCTCGCGCGCCTTGGTGTAGGGCAGCACGATCAAGAAGTAGACGACCGCGGCCAAGACCAAGAAGGCGATCAACGCCGTGAGGAAGGCGCCGACCGAAACGCCACCGGGCTGGTAGCCGGAGAAGTCGGCGTTGCCGGCGACCTTGCCGACCAGGTCCATGAGCACGTCCACCAAGGCGGTGACGACGGTGACGAAGGCGGCGGCCATGACGAACGCGACGGCCAGCTCGACGAGGTTGCCGCGCAGCACGAATTCCTTGAAGCCCTTCATAGAGACCTTGTCCTTTTCAGGTACGGCGTGCGCCAGGACACGCCTGGCCGGGAAGGCGCTCCGAGGCTACCAAGGACCGAAGGTGACACCTCGTTGGCCAGGCAGGCTCGCGGCGGTGGCGGCCGGCCCGCTGGGTCAACGGGCGGCGGGAGAGCCGGTGCCCGACTTGGCGGACTCCCCGGCGGATCTGCCGTCGGAATCGCGGGAGGCGCCGGACCGCTTACCGGAGTCACTGGAGCGGCCGGAGTCGCCCGAGTCTCCGGAGCGGCGGGAGTCACCGGAGCGGCCGGAGGCGCCAGACGACGTACCGGATTCTCCGGAGCGGCGGGAGTCGCGGGAGGTGCCGGACCCCTTGCGGGAGTCACCGGAGTCACCGGAGTCGCGGGACTTGCCGGAGCCGTTGGAGTCGCTCTTGTCCGACGAGCCCGACTCGGCCTTACCGGGTGCGCCTGCCTCGGCGGGGACGGTTCGGCTGTCGTTGCGGTAGAAACCCGAGCCTTTGAAGACGACGCCCACCGCGCTCAACACCTTGCGCAGCCTGCCCTCGCAGGCGGGGCAATCCGTCAAGGAGTCGTCGGTGAAGCTCTGGCGCACCTCGAGCTGATCGCCACAATCGGTGCAGGCGTATTGGTAGACGGGCACGTGCTCGGCTCTCCTCATGGGTCGGGCCTCGTGGGTGGTGCGCTTGGCACTCACGGCGGGTGAGTGCCAACCAGCCTCCATTGTGCGGCAGGGTGGGCGGGGATGCAACGCGCTGCCAGGCACAATGGTCCGCGTGCCCCGATGGTTGTGGATCCTGCGCTGGATCTCCGGCATCGTCGTCGTCGCATTGATCGCCGCCGTGCTCGGCGCCTGGTGGACGTCGCGGCGGTCGTTTCCGCAGACCGAAGGGACGGTCACGGTGGCGGGGTTGAACTCGCCGGTCACGGTCATCCGAGACGACAACGGCATCCCCCACGTCTACGCCGAGACACCCGAAAACCTTTTCTTCGCCCAGGGCTACGTGCAGGCGCAGGACCGGTTCTTCGAGATGGACTACCGCCGTCATGTGACGTCGGGACGACTAGCCGAGCTCTTCGGCCGGGAGGCGCTCGAGACCGACATGTTCGTGCGCACCCTCGGCTGGCGTCGGGTGGCTGAGCGGGAGCTGTCTCTGCTGAAGACCGACACCCGCCGCTACCTGGAGTCCTTCGCTTCGGGGGTCAACGCCTATCTCGGTGACCACGACGGCGCGGAGCTGTCGCTGGAGTACGCCGTCCTGGGCCTCGGTGGCCTCGACTACACCCCGGAGGAATGGACATCTGAGGACTCCCTCGCCTGGCTCAAGGCCATCTCGTGGACACTCGGCAGCAACATGCAAGACGAGATAGCCCGGTCGTTGCAGGCGGCCGACCTGACGCGCACACAGATCGCCGCGCTATATCCGGACTACCCCTACCGCGAGAACAGGCCCGTCGTCACCCAAGGAGCGATCGTCGACGGGGTCTTCGAACAGGACGCGAAGAAGAACGACACCCGCTTCCCGCGGCGTCCGCCGTTCCCCGTCGGGGCCCGCGATGCGCTGCTGCGCGCCAAGTCGGCCAGTGAGGGGATCTCCGCGCTCCTCGGCACCGGCGACGGCCTCGGCTCGAACGCCTGGGCGGTCTCGGGCAGACACACCGCAAGCGGGCAGCCGATTCTCGCCAACGACCCGCACCTGGAGGCGTCGATGCCGAGCGCCTGGTACCAGATGGGGCTGCATTGCGTCGAGGTCGACCGGGACTGCCCGTTCGACGTCTCCGGCTTCACCTTCGCCGGCCTGCCCGGCGTGGTGATCGGACACAACGCCGACATCGCCTGGGGCTTCTCCAACCTGTACCCCGACGTGCAGGATCTGTACCTGGAGAAGGTTCTCGACGGCGACCGGTACCTCTACAACGGCCGGAAGCCCCCGTTGCAGGTTCGCGAGGAGACGTTCGAGATCGCCGGCGAGGAAGATCCCGTGACGATCGAGGTGCGGGAGAGCCGACACGGACCGCTGATCTCCGACGTGGACGAGGAGCTCTCCACCGTCGGCGCCAACGCTCCCGTCCCGAAGGACGCCCCCGAACGCGACACCGGCTACGCCGTCGCCCTCCGCTGGACCGCGCTCACTCCGGGCCGGACCGCGGACGCGCTGTTCGGGCTCAACATCGCGTCGGGCTGGAACGAGTTCCGAGACGCCGCCAGCTCGTTCGACTCACCCAGCCAGAACATCGTGTACGCCGACGTGGCCGGGCACATCGGGTACCAGGCGCCCGGCCTCATCCCGGTGCGGAGAACCGGCGACGGCTCGTGGCCCGTTCCGGGCTGGAACCCGGCGTACGAGTGGGACGACAACTACGTGCCGTTCGAGGCGCTGCCCAACGTGCTCGACCCCGACGACGGCTACGTGGTGACCGCGAACCAGGCGGTCACCACGCCTCGCTACCCCTACTTCCTCGGGAACGCCTTCGACTACGGCTACCGGTCACAGCGGATCCTCGAGCTCCTGCAGAGCAAGGAGGCGCTGACGCCCGACGACATGGCCGAGATCCAGCTCGACGACTACAGCGAGCTGGCGGAGCGGCTGACGCCGATGCTGCGGTCTGTCCGACTGCCGTCGAGCTACTACGAGGCGGGTCAGCAGGTGCTGGACCGGTGGAACTTCGAGATGGATGCCGACTCGAAACAAGCCGCCTACTTCAACGTGGTCTGGAAGAACCTCCTTCGCCTGACGTTTCACGACCAGCTGCCGAAGGAGACGTGGCCCGAGGGCGGCTCCCGCTGGTGGGAGGTGATGCGGGAGCTGGTCGAGGCGCCTGACCACGTCTTCTGGGACAACACGGCGACGCCCGACGTCCGGGAGACGCGCGACGACATCGTCCGGCAGGCGCTGATCGACGCCCGCGACGAGCTGACCTCCCTGATGTCCCGCAACCCGCAGGACTGGAGGTGGGGGATGCTGCACACGTTGACGTTGCGCAACCCGACGCTCGGGAGCGCGGGCTCCCCGGCCGCCTTCGTGTTCAACCGGGGCGAGTACGAGCTCAGCGGCGGCCCCTCGATCGTCAACGCCACCCACTGGGACGCCAGTTCCGGCTACCAGGCGACAGCCGTCCCGTCCATGCGGATGATCATCCCGCTCGACGACCTCGACGACGCCCGTTGGATCAACCTCACCGGCGCGTCCGGGCACCCCTACAACGACCACTACACGGACCAGACCGACCTGTGGGTCATCGGCGAGACGCTGCCGTGGGCCTTCACCCGAGACGCCGTCGAGGCGGCGGGTGAGCAGACGCTGACGCTGGAGCCGGCCGACGAGTAGGGTCCTCCGCACAAGGAGGCGACGCTGAGCCGGTTCTCGCGAGCCAGCCGCCTCATCCTTGCGCAGGAGCGCAGCGGATGGTGCGGGTCGGCGTCACGATCACGTCGACCGGCTGGTCGTGTGGGTCGGTGGGTACGACGGGGAGCACCTCGGCGTCGTACAACAGCAGGCACCGCAGGGCCGTCTCCGGAAGTCGGCTCAGCACCCGGTCGTAGGAGCCGCCGCCACGCCCGAGCCGGCGTCCGGCCGCATCGCCGGCCACGCCCGGGCACACGACCAACGACGCGGCCTCGATGGCGCCGACGCCGAGCGCCGGACCGGCG
>JACCUS010000038.1 GCA_013811715.1 Nocardioidaceae bacterium | reverse complement strand
CCTGTGATGCAGGCGTCCCGAACCAGGTGGTCAGCCCATCCTCCAGCCCCGACTGAGTCTCGTCTCCCACCCAAGCCACGTGGCCGTCGGGTCGGACCAGCACCGCGAATGGAGTATCAACTGCGCCAATCACCGGCAGCTCCCAGGCGCCGGCGTACGAGGCGTCCACCAACCGCACCTGATCCGCCCAGGGCCCCAAGGCGACGCTCCCCGACTGTCCGAAGTTGATCAACACTGGCCGAGCTGTGTGGAGCAGGGAGTAGACCCGCACCACGCCACCATCACTGACCAAGTCGAGGTCAGGCATCCGACGGCCGAGCAGCGGGTGCCCTTCGCCGAGGTCGTAGTGGACATCGAGGCCGGAGATGAGTCCCCCTACGTGTTGGCGCGGCTCGTCCATTCCCACCAACTCGTCCATCAGGTCGCGCACTGCCGCAATCCGTACGTCGTGGCGCTGGAGCGCACTCATCGCTTTCGAGTACTCCAACGCGCGTGCGGCGGCCGGGTGCCGCTCGGCGTGATAGGTGTCCAGAAGGCTTTCCGATGAGATGCCCTTGACCACCTGAGCGAGCTTCCAGCCAAGGTTCACGGCGTCCTGGATCCCGAGCCCAATCCCCTGACCACCGGCGGGAGAGTGGATGTGCGCGGCATCACCGGCGAGCAGGACCCGGCCGCTGCGGTAGGCCGCGGCCTGACGGGTTGCATCGGTGAACCTCGAAATCCAGGTCGGGTGATGCACACCAAAATCGGTGCCGTAAACTGCGGTCAGGTTCCCACTGAGGTCGGTCAGCGTGGGTTCGCTCGTGATCCCGAGCTCTCGCTCGCTCGTGACCACCCGCACGGTCCGCCCATCCTCCATGAAACTCAGTCCGTGGAGGCCGCTGGCGTCGTACTTGATGCCCGCCGGCAGTTCTTCGGCCACCTCGACCTCGGCGATCATGGCGCTCGTGGTCGCCTCCCACCCAGGAAACTCAATCCCGGCTGCCTTGCGGATGACACTGCGCCCACCGTCGGCCCCAACGATGTACTTCGCGCGAATCGCCTCGCCAGTAGCCAGCCGAATGTCGACGCCAATGTCGTCTTGTACGAAGCCGGTCACGTCGAGACCGCGATGGATCGGCACTGCCAACTCATCGACCCAGCCGGCAAGAATCCGCTCGATGTGGTTCTGCCACAGCCCGAGCGTGTACGGGTGGCGAGTCGGGAAGTCGCTGATGTCCAACATCCTGCTGGCCGAGTACGGCCCGGGATAGGTCTGTCCCTCCGCGAGGAACCGATCAGCGATGCCCCGCTGGTCCAGGATCTCGATCGTGCGCGAGTGGAACCCGCCCGCACGTGAACCCACCAGTTCCGGCGTAGGGCGACGCTCCACGATCGCGACGCCGACACCCGCCAGCGTCAACTCGCCGGCCAGCATCAGGCCGGTCGGGCCAGCCCCCACAACAACTACATCCACCATGACCTCCCTACTCATCGCGGCCGGTACCGAGGCAGGTCCAAGAAGTGTGAGGCACCGCAAGGGCCTTGCCGCAAGCCCCCTTGTGCGCTATACCTTGGAAGTGGCAGGGAGCAAGTACTCCTTGCCGTTTGGTTTTTCCGCTCGCGCCATATTCCAGGTTCTGCCGCTTGAGCGTTGAATTTCCCCCTCGCTGGGCCGATCCGAGCAGGGGTTGGGACGTCACCCGCTGAAGCACCTGACTCATGAGCATTCCAAGAGGCTCGGTCGTCGGCCGATCCGGTAGTTGGCGCGGCCCGCCAACTTGCGTCACTCCGCCGCCTGAGGGCCAGTAATTCTCATGCCAACGTTGGCGTTCGGCTGCGTAGACCCGTCCGGTTCCTGTCCAAGAATTGAGCTGGATGTCACCATGTCGTTGTGGATGTAGTCGCTATCCGGAAGCTGAAGCGACCATTCGGTTTCGGCGCATGGAGTGCGTACGTGCTGGGCGTGGACGAGTACGGCACGTGGCTCTATACACCGCCCGGATCCCTCTACTGCGGTCATGACGGCGAGCGCATGGCCGTGTGCGACGTGGCCCAAGACAGCACTGGAGCAGGTAGGCCCATCGTGCAGCTCGTCGCACCTGGTGCCTGGTGGATCGCCACCTGGTATCCAGTCACCGAAGCGCGTGTCGTCACCGTCGACATCTGTACCCCACCGGTCCTTGCCGGGCAGACGTGGACGTACGTCGACCTCGAGCTCGATCCCTGGCTAAGCCTCGACGGCGCGGTCACCACGGACGACTGGGACGAGTTTCGCGGCGCCTGCGCGGTCGGCCAGATCGGCCAGGACGAGGCAGTCCAGGCGATCGCAGCCACCGCCGCCGTCGAGGACCTCTTGCGGAGGGGCATCAAGCCATTCGGCCATGAAGGGGCCAAGAGGCTCGCCACCGCCCAGGAACTCGCTCTGCCGCCGCTGCTCATCGAACCTGACGATTGAGAACCGGGACGCGCCATGGTTAACCGCGCTCTTGCCTCTCCCTTCTCCCCTGTTTGGCGCCGGACAACAGGTGATAGGGAGACGGTAGCGACGGTGGCAGGCGCCTACGGCGTATGAGGTTTGTTGCGACTAGCCGATCACTGGCCGGTGCCGAGGCGGCTCGAACGCGTCGCGCAGCACGGGCCGGTCGGGCGCGAAGAGTCGGTCGGGCAGGTCGCCGGCGGCGACCCAGCGCAGTTCGGCTGTCTCGTCGCCGAACCCGGCCCACGCGACGCAGGGCCGTGGCCATGAACACAACGCCGACTGTCGCAG
>JACCUS010000025.1 GCA_013811715.1 Nocardioidaceae bacterium | reverse complement strand
CCTCAGCCGCCAGTGGACGATCGACGACCTACTCGAGCTGCCCGATGACGGCAACCGCTACGAGCTCGTCGACGGGGCGCTCCGGATGAGCCCCGGACCGACCTGGCGGCACAACAACGCTGCCTCTGGGCTCGTTCGCCAGCTCGAGCCGGCGCTTCCCCGCCGAGGCCGGCATCACCTCCTACTGGCGGGTGAAGTTCGATCCCACGTCGCGGATCATCGTGCAGGAGTTGCTTGAATCGTCGTACGTCGAGGTTGCCGCCGGTCGGGTCGTCGAGGTGAGCCGGCCGTGCACGGCGCGGGTGGTCTGTAAGCCGACCTGCCAAACCGACGAATTCGGACTCGTCCTCGCTCCGGCTCCAACTCCGGAGTGGTCGCCATCGGGCCATGTGCCCTTTCCCGGCTGTCTGCTTGCCCGTCACCAACCGGGTCTTGGCTGAGGCCTCTGTGGGTGGATCCGCCACCTACGGGCGGTTTCACACGATCCGGAGGTTCTGGATGCCAGCTCGGTCAAGATCAAAAATGTCGAATGTACGCCGACGCGGCGTGAGCGTGGTGGCCCTCTTGGCCGGCGCAACGCTGATCGGAGGCACGGCCACCGGTCAGCCGGCGACCCCCAAGCCGACGGACTACGTCGCCTCGGTCGAGGTGGTGCGTGTCCCCGGCGCCCCGCCGCCCGACGTCGTCCGGGGAACCGTCTTCGAGGACGCCGACCGGAACGGCAGCTACGCCGGACCGCTGGCCGACAGCGGCAGTCCCAAAGGGCGCGGGCGCGGGGCGCAGGGCCCGCCGGAGCACGCCCAAGGCCCTCCGGCGCACGCGCAGGGTCCCAAGCGACAGCGCTCCGACAAGCAGGCGACCCAGCAGGGCAAGGAGCGGGGCATCCCCGGCATCGCCGTCTCCAACGGCCGCGAGGTGGTGCTGACCGACAAGGACGGCCGCTACCAGCTCCCGGCCTACGACGACATGACCGTTTTCGTGACCAAGCCGGCCGGCTTCGACACGCCCGTGGACGAGGACCACATCCCGCAGTTCTTCTACCACCACCTGCCGGAGGGCTCGCCCCCGCTTCGGTTCGGTGGTCTGCCACCCACCGGTCCACTGCCGCACGCGATCAACTTCCCGCTGGCGAGGGGCGCGAACTCCGGCGAGGCCGACTGTGCGGTCATCGGCGACACCCAGACCTACAGCAACCGGGAGGCCGGCTACCTGCGTGACGGCGTCGTGCGCGACCTGGCCGAGCGGGACGACCTGGACGAGTGCGGCGCGTTCATCGTGGGTGATGTCGCCGGCGACGACCTCGGGCTCTACCCGCGGGTCAAGCAGGTGATGAGCATCGCTGACATCCCCGTTCGCGCCGTACCCGGCAACCACGACCTCGACTACGACGCCACCGACGACGAGAACTCCTTCGACACCTATCTACGTGAGATCGGTCCGGAGTACTACTCCTACGACATCGGCGACGCGCACTTCATCGGCCTGGACAACGTGAAGTACCCGTGCACCCCGGAGGAGGACAACGCCGACGGCAAGCACGCCTTCTGCGACGACCCGGCCAACCACCCCGTATACAACGGGGTCATCGGTGAGAAGCAGCTGGCTTGGCTGGCAAACGATCTGGCCTTCGTGCCGAAGGACAAGCTGATCGTCATCGGCACACACATCCCGCTCGTGTCGTTCATCGACATGGACGCCACCAAGCACCAGACCGACGACGCGAAGGAGCTCTACCGCCTGCTCGAAGGCCGCTCGGCGCTGTCGGTGTCCGGCCACGCGCAGACGCTCGAAAACATGATCCCGGGCGATAGGTTTGCCGGCTGGCAGAAAGCGGTCGGCGTCGACGGCATCCCCTTCCAGCACATCGTGGTGGGGGCCGCATCCGGCTCGTGGTGGATCGGCGACCTGGACGTCAACGGCCTCCCGGAGTCGCTACAGCGCGGTGGCGCACCGCCCGGCTACATCAACCTGGCCCTGGACGGCAACACCTTTCAGGACACCTACCGGGCGACCAGGAGACCCGAGAGCGAGCAGATGTCGCTGTCGATCTCCTCGCCGTTCTTCCGCGACTGGTTCGACACACTCGCCGAGTGGAAGAAGGCGAATCCCGCGGCCACCCGGACCCCGCCACCGGTCAACATCAACGACCTGGGCGACCCGAACCTGCTGACCCCGGCCGACCTGGCCGACGGCGGCAGCTCGTTGATGGCCAACGTCTGGAACGGCACGACCGACACCGAGGTGCTGGTCAAGATCGACGAGCGCCGGCCGACCGTGGCCACCCGAACTCAGGAGGCCCGGGGCGAAGGGATCCGGACCGGCGCGGAGTTCGCCGACCCGTACGCGATGATGCGCAACCTGCAGGTGGCGCGGCACAGCCTGGAGAGCACATCCGGCAACGAGCGGACTCAGGGCTTCGAGGCCTTCCGGGGCAGCCAGTTCGGCCCCGGCCCGACCCAGCCGATGCCGGACTGGCTGTGGGCCGACCAGTCGAGCAGCCTGTGGCGGCTACCGCTGCCGGCGGACCTCGAACAGGGCGGGCACACCGCGACGGTGTATGCGAACGATTCGGACGGGCAGCGGTTCGTCGGAACGCTCAACTTCGAGGTGATGGTGGAGCGCCCGCCGTCGCTGTTCCGCAAGGAGGTGTTCCCGCCGCCGCCGCCGGGCTGACATCCCGGGCCGGGGTGGGCCGCGATCCGCCCGCCCCGGCCGGTCAGCCGTAGGCCGCCGCCACGATGCCTCAGCGGTTGCGTTCATAGACCAGGCGCAACCCGTGCAGCGTCAGGTCCGGTTCGTGGTGGTCGAGGGTCTCGCAGACCTGGAACATCAGGTGGGACAGGCCCCCGGTCGCCAGGACGACCGGCCGCGCGCCGAGCTCGTCGGAGATGCGACGCACCATGCCGTCCACCTGGCCGGCGAAGCCGTAGAGCAGTCCGGACTGCAACGCCTCGGTGGTCGTCTTGCCGATGACCGAGCGCGGCTCGACCAGCTCGACCTTGAACAGCCGAGCGGCCCGCGCCGCCAGCGCGTCGACGCTGATCTCGATCCCGGGGGCGAGCGCCCCGCCGAGG
>JACCUS010000511.1 GCA_013811715.1 Nocardioidaceae bacterium | reverse complement strand
CTCGCCAACTGGGCCGGACTCGTGGCGGTGGTGATCGTCGTCGGCCTGGCGGCGATCTCGAGCGACACCGCGCTCCGCAAGCTCAAGGCGAAGCGTTGGAAGCGGCTGCAGCGCTGGAACTACCTCCTCGCTGCGCTTGCCGTGGTGCACGCCGTCCTCTACGGCGCCCTCTGGCGGCTGACATCGCCCTACACCGTGGCCCTCATCGCATCCGTAGTGATCGTCGTCGGCGGCCAGACGGTCGGCGTTTGGCGGTGGCGGCGACGACGGCAACTCGTCGAGGTCGAGCCGTAGTCGACGCGCCGGGCGCAGCAAGGAGCCTTGTCCCGGCGCTGGACGAAGCGGTCACGCTGGAGCCGTCGGCCGGGCTGATCGACAGGGACAACACGCCGGCCCCGACTGTTGATGGGCCGGGGATTGTCTTAGGGTCGATCGCGACATCGAACACACGCGCTGACCGGGTTGCTGTCGACGCGGTCATCAGGCACCGCTTCGAGAACGCCAACGAGACGGTCCTCGACGCATCCACGAGGTATCGCATGACCCCCCAGATCCGACGGCGCCCAGCGGCGCGGCGCGGTCTCCGCGGCGACCAGATCGCCCTCATCGTCGTCGCCGTGATCGCCGTCGCGGTCATCGGCTGGGCCGGCATGCGCATCGCGGGACGCGACGACAACCCCCGTCCCGGTGACCTCGCCGCCGACCCCGGCGTGTCCCACGTCCACGGCCTCGGGATGAACCCCGCCGACGGGTCGCTCATCGTCGCCACCCACTATGGGTCGTTCCGCATCCCGGCCGACGGCGACGACGCCGAGAGGATCGGCGACAGCTTCCAGGACACGATGGGCTTCACTGTCGTCGGCCCCGACCACTTCCTTGGCTCCGGCCATCCCGACGTCGCCGGCATGCAAGCGGGTCAACCGGGAAGGCTCGGACTCATCGAGTCGAATGACGCGGGCGCCACCTGGACCAGCATCTCGCTGGGCGGCGAGGTCGACTTCCACAGCCTCACCTTCGCCCACGACCAGGTGTACGGCTGGGACTCCGGCACCGGCCGGTTCATGGTGTCGGCGGACCGCACCGACTGGGAGACCCGCTCAACCCTCGACTTGTTCGGCTTCGCGGTCGATCCCGACGACGCCGACCACATCCTCGGTGCCGGCCCGAGCGGGCTCACCGAATCGACCGACGGCGGTCGAACCTGGACCGACGCCGACGGCCCCCCGCTCGTCACCCTCGCCTGGGACATCGACGCCGGGCTGTGGGGCGCAGACCCGATCGGCGCCGTCTGGCACCACGACGGATCCGCCTGGGCCCAGACGGGCGCACTCGTCGGCGCACCCCAGGCCTTCCTGGCGACGCCCGACGCGCTGTACGCCGCGGCTCATGATGCCGATGACGTCACTGGCATCTACCGCTCGACCGACGACGGCCGCACCTGGGAGCTCCGCTACCGGGACACCGCCCAGTGAGCCTCGCTTTCCTCGACTACACCCCGATCGTCGAGCTCAAGCTCGACCGCTGGCCGTCTCCCCGCACGGGATCGGCACCGCAGTGGGGTTCCTGGCCGGCGCCAAGCTCCTCCTGGGCGCCACCAGACGCATGGGCATCCCCGACGAGCACATCCACACCGCGCTCACCCGGGCGATCATCGCCGCCCTGGTCGGAGCCCGTCTCGCGTATGTGCTCAACCACCTCGGCGACTACCGCGACAGTCCGATCGAGGCACTACGAGTGTGGGAGGGCGGCGCGTCGTTGCTCGGTGGGATCACCGCTGCCATGGCCGTCGCGCTCCCGTACCTCCATCGCCGCGGCCCCCTCCTGTGGCCGCTCCTCGACGCAGCCGGCCCCGGTCTCGCGCTCGGCATCGCCATCGGACGGGTTGGGGACCTCGTCGTCGCCGATCACCTCGGCAAGCCCACCGACTTCTTCCTGGGCTATCGGTGCACCGGCGCCGACACCTCGTCGCCGTGCGTCGCCGCCATCGGCCAGGCGGTGCACCAGCCCGCCCTGTACGACCTCGCCTCGGTACTGGTCCTCTTGGGACTGCTGCTGTGGCTCGGCCGGCGTCAGATGCGCACCGGAACACTGTTTTTGGTGTTCGTCGCCTGGTATGGCGCGGGCAGGGTCGTCGAGGACTTCTTCCGCATCGACGAGACCCACGGCCTCGGCCTCACCGCCAGCCAGTGGTTCTCCCTCACGGCGGTCCTCGTCGCGGTCGGCCTTCTGGTCAACGGCCGGAGGGTCGGCGATCGCAGCGCGGCATCGACACGCGACGGGCACGATGTTCCGGTGGAGTCCGCCGAGGGACGATGATGCCCTGCCGGTCGACCCCGGGCGCGGACCCTGTTGTTGCCCTGACGTCGCTGTACCTCGCTCACGGCTGAAACGAACGGTGGAGGTAGGCGACGAGCGAGGAAG
>JACCUS010000437.1 GCA_013811715.1 Nocardioidaceae bacterium | reverse complement strand
GGTTCTTCTACGGCATCGAGATGGTCAAGGACAAGACGACCAAGGAGACCTTCACCGACGACGAGTCCGAGCGGCTGCTGCGCGGCTTCCTGTCCAAGGCGCTGTACGACGCCGGCCTGTACTGCCGCGCCGACGACCGCGGCGACCCGGTGATCCAGCTCTCGCCGCCGCTCATCTGCGACCAGAGCCACTTCGACGAGATGGAGCAGATCCTGCGCGCCGTACTCACCGAGGCCTGGACCCACATCTGAGCCCTCGGCCTGCTAGGCGGGCATGCCGGAACGGTGCGGTTCGGGAAAGGCGAGCTCCACCGGGAACGGCCCCGGATATACCTCAGCCGTCGTGTCCGCTGTGGCGACCGAAGTCGGCGCGTTGCCGAGCTTGCGCGTGCCGGTGTGGTCGACGAGGTAGAGGTGGCCGTGCGGGTCGCGCCATACACATACCCCGGAGAAGGGTTGCTTGACCTGCCACGCACCGAACGTCTTGATCCGGTGATGGAACTGCACGAGCGGTCCGAGGTTGTCCACGCCGGTCTGCCCCGGTGGCCCGCCGTGGTCGGGTGGGACGTAGGGCCTGGTGTGGTCGAGCTGGTGTCTTCGGCCGGTGTTGGACGCGAACGGAAACACGTCGGCGGGACTTCGCATGTGGACGGCTTCGCGGAGCCGTTCGGGGATCTCGTACGCGTCGACCGGTGCCATCCCGGCCAGGTCTACCACGGGCCTGATCGTGAAGCGGCAATGTGGGCCCAGGAAATCCCGCACGTAGCCGGTGCTGATCGGACCCTCGGTCTCCCATCGAGCCACCCCACCCACGTCGCGGGTGACCGCCTCCTCCGACAGGTGGATATAGAGGGTCACCTTCGGCATCAGCGCACTCGGGTCGAAGTTGGACGGAGTCGATGTGCGGACCTGGTCGGGATGGAACCGACCGAGGAACGGCTCGGTCGGCCCGTCGGCGGGCTCTTCCGCCTCGAGTGCATCGACCTCAGGCTCCTCGGACGCCGAACCACGTCGGCCGGCAAAGGCTTGCAGCAGAGCCACGGCCTGGATCGGGTTGGCCATGATCAGCACAGACTTCGCCCGACGCCGGTCCTCGGTGTCCTCGTCGCCGAGCGCCTTGAGGGCCTCGGCGAGGTAGTCGATGGTGGCATTGATCCGGACCATCTCTGCAGCACCGGACTTCACGTACAACGTCTTCTGGCCGTGCTCGTTGGACCGGCCCACCTTGGCGAACTGCTCCTCGGCGGCCGCTCGTTCCCGCTGTGCTGCGGCCTCGGGATCGGCGTCGACGATCTTCGCCGCCACCAGCGTCTCGAACCGCGACCACGTCAACCGACCGTCGGCGTACTCGCTGACCTCGACGTCGACGAACCCCGCCGCCCCATCGGACAGGTCACGCGTCTGCTGGGCGACGAACCGCGCGTAGCCGACCGCCACCTCACCCGCGCACACCCGAGCCCACAACAGCGGCAGCCGGTGCCGCACATCGAGCGCGTCGGCCATCAGCGAACGCCCGGCGTAAGGGCTCTTGCCCATCCGGGCACCCAACTCCGCGGCTGCGAACTCCATCACCAGCGGCGTGCCTGCGCCACCCAGCCGCCTCGCCTGCTCGCTGCCGGGCAGCATGTCGGCCGGCACCGCATCTTTGTCCGGGTGGTGCAGATCGGCAAAATGGGCCGCGGCGACGAACTTGCGGATCTCCCGATCCAGCTGCTCGACGTGCCACACCTCGAACGCGTCGAGGACTTCCTCGGCGTTCATCTCCGCGAGCGGCCTGCTGGACATGAACCAAACGTAGCGGTGACCACCGACAGTCCCGTTCCCCGTGACGATCGCTGGGCGACTGCCGGCCGGCTCACATCGACTCCTTCATCCTCATGCGGCCACCTCGGCTGCGAAGAGCTCGGCCTGCTGCATGACGAGCACGATGGCGGACTCCTGCTTGTCGGGTGGATACCTGTACTTGGTCAGCAGTCGCCGCACCCGGCTGCGTAGCAGTGCGCGCACCTGCTCGCGCTTGTCCCAGTCGACGCTGGTGTTGTTGCGGACGACCGTGACGAGCTCGTGGGCGATCCTCTTCAGCGTCTCGTCGCCGAGCTGGAGCACGGCGGAGTCGTTCTGGCAGACGGCGTCGTAGAAGGCCAGCTCGTCCTCGCGCAGC
>JACCUS010000478.1 GCA_013811715.1 Nocardioidaceae bacterium | reverse complement strand
GCGCCAACGGCTTCGCCGCCGCCCGTGGCCATGGCGCCGGCCACCAATCTCAGGTTCGTTGTCATCTCGGCCTCGGGGACTCGCGGCAGCAGGTCGTCCCACACCGCCAGCATCGCGCCACGCATCTGCATCATGCCCAGTGGGCGGGCTAGGAAGGCCATGTGGAAGTGCGCGCTGCCGTCGCCCCAGCGGCTGAAGTGGGTGCGCCCGACACCCTCGATTCTCCTGATCGTGCCAGCGAGACGCTGGACAACCTCGCCGAGGCTCGTCAGGTGGTCGCTGGTCAGCTCGTCGAGCCGGTGGTGCTCCCGCGGCGCCAGACCCGCCACGAACGGGAGGCCCGAGGGTTCGAACCCCGCCCGCACGTTCCACAGCGCATCACGCCAGATGGTGTGCTCGGACTCCCCGCACCACGGACACGGCTTGCCGCCCGGCTCGCCGTTGCGCGGCGGCTCGGGAACGACCGGCTCCTCCAGCGGCACGACTGCCAGGTCACCGTCGAAAGGGAAGAACGGGCTGCCGAGGACAGGTCCGGGTGACAGGCGCTCGCCGTACGGGAGTCGCGAGTGGAAGTCGGAAATGGGTCGCGGGACGTCGGGCATGGCCACACCTTGCCACGCGTGAACGCACCTCTTCGTCACCGGCTGCCTCCGGTAGCGTCACGGGGATGAGCGGTGCGTTCAAGGTGAGTGGCGTCGTGCTGCCCGAGGGGGAGCACAAGGACCTGTACGTCGTCGACGGCCACATCACCCACGACCCCGCTGTCGACGCCGACCTGGTGGGCGCGGGCTGGATAGTGCCCGGGCTCGTCGACGCCCACTGCCACGTCGGGCTCGACGAGCACGGAGCGGTGGATGACACCACCTCGGAGGAACAGGCGCTGACCGAGCGAGACGTCGGCGCACTGCTCCTGCGCGACGCCGGGTCGGCTGCCGACACTCGTTGGGTGGACGACCGGGCGGACCTGCCGAAGATCATCCGTGCCGGCCGGCACATCGCCCGGCCCAAGCGCTACATCCGCAACTACGCCCACGAGGTCGAGCCGCACGAGCTGCCGACGTACGTCGCGCGCGAGGCCGATCGCGGCGACGGATGGGTCAAGCTGGTCGGCGACTGGGTCGATCGTGACGCCGGCGACCTGACGCCGCTGTGGCCGGCAGACGCGTTGAGGCAGGCGATCGCGACCGCGCACGAGCACGGCGCGAGAGTCACAGCACACGTCTTCGGCGAGCAGGCACTGCCCGACCTGCTCGGCGCAGGGATCGACTGCATCGAGCACGGCACCGGACTCTCGACCGACCTGATCGACGACATGGCCCGCCGTGGGGTGGCGCTGGTGCCCACCGTCAAGCAGCTGCAGAACTTCCCGACGTATGCGGCGGCAGGTGAGGCGAAGTTCCCGACGTACGCCGCGCACATGCGCGAGCTCTTCAGCCGCCGTCGGGACACCATCATGGCGGCCTACGAGGCGGGGGTCCCGCTCTACGCCGGCACTGACGCCGGGGGCGTGCTGCCGCACGGGCTCATCGGGGCCGAGGTGGCTGAGATGGCGGCGTACGGGATGCCCGCCGACTACGCGCTGGGTGCGGCGTCGTGGCGGGCTCGTTCGTGGCTCGGATGTCCGGACAGGCTGGCCGAGGGCGACCCCGCAGACTTCGTGGTGTACGGCGCTGACCCGCTCAACGACCTGGGCGTCTTGGCGCACCCCGAGCGCATCGTGTTGCGCGGCCGCGTCGTCGCCTGACCCTGTTGTCACGCGGCCCAAACTCCCGCAAGCATGCGACGCTGGGCTTGCTCTGGCCGGCCAGGTGCCGGATCTTTCGAGCAGCAACTCCGGTCCAAGCAGGCGCTCGGTTGGAGTATCACCGGGCACTTCTGGCACAATGAGGGCCGACTTCGCGTCGCGTCGGGCCCTCTCACCCGGATCGGCTCGGATCCTCTGCGGCCAGCGCCCTTCCCCCACGTGGGCCCGCCGGCCGCAACCACACCAGACATCTCAAGGAGACACCACACCAGTGGCCGTCAAGATTCGCCTCAAGCGGATGGGCAAGATCCGCCAGCCGTACTACCGCATCGTCGTCGCCGACTCCCGCAAGAAGCGGGACGGCCGCGTGATCGAAGAGATCGGCAAGTACCACCCGAAGGAAGACCCGAGCTTCATCGAGGTCGACTCCGACCGCGCACAGTACTGGCTCGGTGTCGGCGCCCAGCCGAGTGACCCGGTAGCGGTGCTCTTGAAGGTCACCGGAGACTGGCAGCGGTTCAGGGGCGAAGCCGCCCCGGCCCCGATGAAGGTGGCCGAGGCGCGACGCGACAAGACCGAGGCATTCAACGAGGCCCTGAAGGATGTGCAGGGGCAGCCGAAGACCGAGGCCGTGACGCCGAAGAGGTCTA
>JACCUS010000407.1 GCA_013811715.1 Nocardioidaceae bacterium | reverse complement strand
GGGCTCACGCAGCTGCAGGCCGGCGGCTCGGCGGCCGACGACGTCGAGGTGCTCGACGTGGCTCAGCTGCTGTTGGCGGCGGTACGTCGTACCGACCCTCCCGCCAGCGCGACACCATAACGGCCCTCAATGCCACCATGGTGACGCTGACCGAACACTCCCGTCCCTGAGCCTGGGTACGCTGTCCAGTCTCGCGCGCTTCTGACCTGGCACTTCACCGCAAATATCGTGTGGTATTGACATGACGTCATTGTGGTGTCACAGTAGTGCACATGGACATCACCGAATACTCCGAGTCGCTACGACGAGACCTTGCTCAGGCGGCCGAGGCCGGCAGCGACGAGGTCCGGCAGGCGGCCGAACGGCTGGCTCTCGCGCTGGACCCGGCCATCCGCCTCACCTTGATGGACGCCCTCAGCCAAGCAGCGGCCGACATCACCAACGAGCTCGACGGCACCACTGTCGACGTACGACTGAAAGGCCGCGAGCCGGTCTTCGTCGTGACCGGCGGGGTGCCGGCCCCACCGGAGGCGCCCGAGCCGTTCGGGCCGGGCTCGCCCGCAGAGCCGGCGGATGAGGAAGGCCAGGAGGACGGCGCGGTCGCCCGCATCACCCTTCGGCTGCCCGAGTCGCTCAAGGTCAGGGCCGAGGAGATCGCCGCCAGCCGCGGCCAGTCGCTGAACACCTGGCTCGTCAACGCGGCCCGAATGGTCGCGAGCAACCCGGATTTCAATCTGAACATCTCTTCGACCGGGATCAGCATGGGCATGGGCCCGGGCGCTCCCGGGCGCAATCGTTCGTCCAACAAGCGCATCCAGGGGTGGGTGCGATGAGCCAGGAGGCCACCATGCAGACGTTCCACACGCCAGGACCGGTCAAGCTTCGAGTCGAGCTGTGGTCCGGAGAAGCACACATCCGGGCCGAGGAGACCGCCGAGACCACCGTTGAGCTCGTGCCGACGCGCGGTGACGGCTCCGCCCAGGACCTGATCGACAGGGCCAGGGTCGAACAGCGCGGCGACGAGGTCGTCGTCCTCCTCCCGAGGGTCAAGAGTGGGCTCTTAGGACGCAAGGGCGAGGTCACAGCGACGATCCACGTTCCCACCGGGAGCAGTATCGACGTGCAGCTCGGGTCCGCCGACCTCGACACCCGCGGGGAGTTGGGGAGGGCGCAGGTGGGCAGCGGGTCCGGAGAGGTCTACATCGAGCACGCCACAGACGTCACCGCCAAGAGCGGCTCCGGCGACGTGGCCATCGGCACCGTGTCGGGGTCGCTGTCCGCCAAGACCGGGTCGGCCGAGGCCAAGATCGGCTACATCGGAGGCGACGCCGACTGCCTGAGCGGGTCGGGCGACATCGAGATCAGACAGGTCGTCGGGTCGTTCAAGGCCAAGGCCGGGTCCGGCGACATCGAGATCGGCCACGCCGGTGACAGCGTCGACCTGCTGGTCGGCTCCGGCGACCTACAGGTGCACCGCATCGAGCGCGGCCGGCTCAAGGCGAAGACGGGCTCCGGAGACATCTTGGTCGCGGTGGCCCACGGCACCGCCGCCTACCTCGACATCATGACCGGCTCGGGGGAGACGAAGTCGTCGCTGAACGCCAGTGACGGCCCGGCCGACGGTGAGCAGACCGTCGAGCTGAGCATTCGCACAGGGAGTGGCGATGTGGTCCTACAGCGCGCCTGACCGGCCCGCAGGGCCTCCCGCCCCGACACCGTACGACGAATTGGAACGCATCACCAGACGTAGCAAAAAGCATCAAGCCAAGACGCCCAGACGACGGGCAGACTCCCACCAGACAAGGCATTCCGCGATCCGCAAGGAGACATCATGAACCACCTCAACGAAGCACTGGCCAAAGAGATCGTCCGCGACCGGACCACGAACCGCGGGCCCACCCAGCGACCGGCGCACCCACGCGCGGCACACGCGCTGCGCCGGTTGGCAGACCGCATCGACAAGTCCTAGCCGTCGGCGCAGAAAAGGGGACCACTCCCGCAGAGGGTGGTCCCCTTCTTCGTGGTCGAGCTGCTCAGATCTCGGTGCGGTGGAAGTTCTGGAACGAGCGGGACTGGGTGGGGCCGCGCTGGCCCTGGTAGCGCGAGCCGTACCTCGAGCTGCCGTAGGGGTTCTCGGCCGGCGAGCTGAGGCGGAAGAAACAGAGCTGGCCGATCTTCATGCCGGGCCACAGCTTGATCGGCAGCGTCGCGACGTTGGAGAGCTCGAGCGTCACGCACCCCGAGAACCCGGGGTCGATGAAGCCGGCGGTGGCGTGGGTGAGCAGGCCGAGCCGGCCCAGCGACGACTTGCCCTCGACCCGGGCGGCGACGTCGTCGGGCAAGGTGATGGTCTCGTACGTCGACCCGAGCACGAACTCACCCGGATGGAGGATGAACGGCTCGTCACCATCGGGCTCCACCGGCCGCGTCAGGTCGGGCTGGTCCTCGGCCGGGTCGATATGGGGGTAGCGGTGGTTCTCGAAGACCCGGAAGAACCTGTCCAGCCGGACGTCGACGCTCGACGGCTGGACCATCTCGGCGTCGAAGGGGTCGAGGACGACCCGCTTGTCGTCGATCTCCGCCCGGATGTCGCGGTCACTCAACAGCACGTGGCGACCCTACCGAACGTGACGCCCCGATAATGGGGCCGCTCAGCTCCGCAGGTACGAAGCCCCGTTGACGTCGATGATCGTACCGGTGCAGAACGTCGCCTCGGGCGACGCGAGCCACAACACCGCAGCGGCCACCTCCTCCGGCCGGGCGACCCTGCCGAACGGCGACTGGTTGCGCAGCGCTTCGCCTCCAGGCCCTTCCAGCGCATCGTGTGCCATCGCTGTCTCCACGAAGCCGGGCGCCACCGTGCCGACCGTGATGTTGTGCGGCGCCAGCGCGACCGCCATCGACTGGCCGAACGCGTTCAGGCCCGCCTTCGAGGCGCCGTACGCCGGACAGTCGGGCTCGCCGCGGAAGGCGCCACGGCTCGACACGTTGACCACCGCTCCACCACCGGCCGCGACCATGTGCCGCACGGCGCAGAAGGTCGCGTTGGCGGCCCCGACGAGATTCGTCGCCAGCGTGCGCGACCAGGCGGCCTGCCAGTCGCCGTACGACGTCTGCGTGGGTGGATGCGCGAGGAAGACGCCGGCGTTGTTCACCAGCACCTCCAGCCCACCGAGGCGGTCCGCCGCACCGTCGACGGCCGACTTCACCGCGTCGGCGTCACCCATGTCGGCCCGCACCGCGAAGTGGCCGCCGCCGGGCAGCGACGCGACCACCTCGTCGGCCAGGTCCTTCGACGTGCGGTAGTGCACCGCCACCTGGTCGCCGGCCTGGGCGAACGCGCTGGCGACAGCGCGTCCGATGCCCCGCGAGGCACCGGTGACAAGCACCCGGCGGGTCACCGCGCCAGCTCCGTCAGCTGCGTCATCGAGCGAGCGTCCGGACTGGGTTCGCGTCGGATGCCATGCGGGCCATCCTGCCTCAGGCGGTTGCTCGTGCGCTCGCTAAGCGGAAGGCGGCAAGTGCGCGTAGCCTGCGAACCAACCGCCGCGGGAAGCCGCGCACCGCTCTGGGGAGCACGACATGACCGACCGGATCCACGTCACCATGAAGCTCGATCTGCTCGTCGACGATGAGCAGGCGATGCGCGAGGCGGCGTTCGAGCGCCTTCGCGGGGCGTGGAGCTCCGAGGACGACTTCCCGTACGACTCGGCCAGCGATGTCCCGCTCGGCGAGGTCCTGCACAGCCTGCTCGCCGACGCCCTCCCCACCGAGCTGTCCGGCTGCCGTCGCAGCCAGCTCGAGGTCGAGACCGAGAAGGCCGGCTCCGGCGACAACGACGCTGGCGATGACGGTGCGAAGGAAGGCGAGCCTGGCCGGTCGAGTGACGAGGGTCCGACCGACGACTCCAGCCCGGAGGACATCTCAGACCGTGACGGCGACTCCGGTTCGGACGACAAGGCGGAGCCCAATCGACAGGAGTCGTGACTCAGCCGCCAGCGGCGGCCAGGAACCTGAATGTTTGCCGGTCGCCCTGCCTCAGCCGGCCGAGATGACGGCGACTCCGAGGATCGTCACGGCGATGCCGGCGACTTGAACTCTGCGCAACCGTTCGTGCAGGACGGCTCGCGCCCACAGCACCGTACCGACCGGGTAGAGCGAACTGAGCACACTGACCACCGAGACGTAGCCGAGCGTGCTGGCGACGGCGTACGACAGGTTCGCCCCGACGTCGAAGACGCCGATCACCGTGAGCGGCACCAGGTCAGGTCGGCCGATACCGGCGATGCTGCCGGCCGCGAGCGCGACGAGCGCGAAGGCGGTGACGCTGCTGAACCGCATCCCCACCATCGTCATCACCGCCGACGACTCCGCGCCGTAGTCGATCGCGGTGAACACGGTGCCGAAGCACAGTCCGGCGAAGAGAGCCAGCAGTACAGATGTCGCACCGCCCGCGCCGGAGAGCTCGGGTCCGCTCGTCGCGACCGCCCCGGCCAGGGCGACCACGATCCCTACTAGCTGGAGTGTGGAGGGCGTCTCTCCTTGCAGGAACCCCGCCGCGACCGGGACGGCGACGCCGAGGGCGGCGATCGGGGAGACGACCCCCATCGTTCCGGCGGCGAGGGCGGCGTAGAAGGCGACGAGGCCAAGGGCGCCGATCAGACCCGCCCCGACGGACCAGGGGATCCAGCCGAGCGGGGCCCGGTAGGCGCCGACGACCACCGCGGCGACGCTGACGACGATGAGTCCCGCGAGCTGGGAGCCGGCCACTACGGCCATCGCCTTCCGCTTGCGGCTGTGCAGGCCACCGAGGAAGTCGGCGGTGCCCCACAGCGCGCTCGAGAGCAGAGCGAGGGCGATGGCCATCAGCGCAGCCTAAGCCAGGTGCGCCACTGCGTCGGCCAGGCCATCCGCAGCACTCTGGAGCGGCAGCGGGTTGTGTAGAATCAACTCCGCTCGTCCGGCGGAAGCTGCGGCGGCAGGCGGGTGTAGTTCAATGGTAGAACATCAGCTTCCCAAGCTGACAGTGCGAGTTCGATTCTCGTCACCCGCTCCATCCACCAGCAGCTAGCTGGCAACGGATCTCGGCAACGCGGCAACACAAGCTCATGCCCCATCTCAGTGACGTCCGAGGAACGACTGTGAACGATCCCATGCCGTGACCGACCCGTCATCCGCATCGTCTTCTGTTCCCAAGCTGGCGACGCTCCGCGTCTGGAGACCAGGCCAGCCCAGCAGTTTGGCACCGGAGAACAACGATCTCATCCATCCTCGGCTTTGGACGATCCTCAAGCCGACACCGCCTCGGTCGGGTGAAGCTACGAGCTGACGAGCAGCACCTCGTGCGCTCTTCAGCGGCGCTTCAGCAGGCAGCTCGTAGCGTGCATGCGTACGGCTTACATCCACTGATGGATCGATGCTAGGAGTCAACGATGAAGAAGCTGATGGCACTTGTCGCACCGACGACACTGCTCGCCGGCAGCCTTGGCATGGCTGGCTACGCCGCATCCCAACCGAGCCAAGCCGGGGGCGGCGGACTCTACTCGGGACGGGTGATGGCCTCGTGGTGGCGCAGCACCTCGGCGACGATGAAGTTGAGGAACTTCTCCGCGAACTCGGGGGCGAGCCTCGCCTCCGCGGCCAGGCTGCGGAGGCGGTCGATCTGACGGGCCTCCCGGTCCGGATCGGCCGGCGGCAGGCCGTGCGC
>JACCUS010000392.1 GCA_013811715.1 Nocardioidaceae bacterium | reverse complement strand
GACCCGCGCTGTTTGACGGGTCGGGTGCTGTGCATCGACAAGTCCACGAACTCGCTGCACTGGCTCATCGAGGGAGATGTGTTGTCGACCGTCGACGTACGGTTCGGCGCGGAGGCGACGCCGACCCGCGAGGGCGAGTTCTCGGTCTACCTCAAGTCGCGCGACCACGTGTCCTCGTTGTACGACTCACCGATGCCGTTCGCGATGTTCTTCAGCGGCGGCCAGGCCGTGCACTACTCGCCGGACTTCGCCGCCTACGGATACAACGGCGCGTCGCACGGCTGCGTCAACGTCCGCGACCTGGCCGCCATCGAGGTGATGTTCGACCAGGTCCAAGTCGGCGACGAGGTCATCGTCTACTGGAGCTGATCGGCGAGCGGGTCACGCGTAGAGCGTCGGCGGGATTCACCCGTGGGTGAGGCCATCACCGCGACGATGGGTCTTCGAGGAAAGCTAGTGGGCGCCCGCGCACATGGTCATATTGGGTCATGGCGCGTAGGGCCTATAGCGAGCACCATCGGTATGAGCCCGCCGCAGCGTGCGGCATGGTTACGGAAGGCATACCATGATTCGGAGATTCGGACGACCAGGCGCAGTTATCGCGATGGCTTCGGCGGCGGTGTTGGGAGGCATCGGTACGGCGACGGCGGACCCAGGGAACGCGCCGAACTCGTTCGAGGTTCCGCTCGTGTGCGACAACGGAGCTACCTACACCGTCGTCGTCAACGGCAACGGTAATTTCACCGCTGCGCACGACGTTGCGAGCAACGCCACCTTCATTCCCACGGCGTTCGGCCCGTTCCACGGCGTGGTCACGGACGAGGGCGGCACCGTGATCGCCGAGTTCACCGACCCGGCGATAGCGAAGGGCAACTCCACCAAGACCCGAATGACTTCGATTTCGTGCACCTACAGTTTCGACGAAACGTTCACCGACCCTGAGCTCGGAGTCCTGACCTTCCACGGCGAAGGCGACGTGAGCGGCTTCACCACGCCTGCGCGCTGACCTCCATTGGAAACGTCGCAGCCTTGGTCGTCGAGGAGGGCGTGGGTCTCCGGTTGCGCTCCTCAGGGGTCGACGACGGTTCTCGACCCCCATCGCCGCACGCCCATGCTCACGGTCGGCGTTACCTGGCCCGTCTCGAGAATGCTCGGTCACTCGTACATCACGAACACGGCAGACCCTGCAAGAGCTGCTGCCGCGGACGAAAGACCAGGTCAGAAGGGTGGGCCCCGTGGGACTCGAACCCACAACCATTGGATCAAAGTCGGGTCGAGGACATGTCTAATGACGGCGACTGACGTTTAGTCAGCGAAACGAGGAGACCGAGGAAGGTTGGCGGATGAGTCGCTGGGGTACCTCGGTGAGTATGACGACTCCACAAGATGCTGGACGCCCAGCGGACGAGCGCGATGTCGGTGACGATGTCGCCGAGCCCAAGCTTCCTCCCAAGCATGTCGACCGGCGTGCCCATGACAACGACGAGACCGAGTCGGCCTCGACGCAGCCAGCAGGTCGGGGCACTGGCGGCCCATGAGCCAGGTGTGGTTCTTCGCACTGGTGGCGTCTAGTCCACTCGTGCTGGGTGCTGTCGGAGGCCTCCGGCTGCGACTGCCCGAACGGATCCTCGCAGGGATGTTGTCTTTCGCAGCCGGTGCGCTCATCACTGCGGTTGCCTATGAGCTGTTCGAGGACTCGTACGCGCAGGGCGGGATATGGCGCGCGGGCCTGGGTATGCTCGCTGGCGCCGCCGTCTTCACAGCTTTGAGCGCGATGCTCGATCGTTGGGCGGAGGCGCCCGGAACGGATGAGGAAGGCAGCCCGAAGCTTGACAAGGACGCAGCTGCGACAGACAAGTCGCCCGCGGCCGCCTCGGCACATGGTGCCGCGGGACTTGCCTTGCTCGCTGCGGTCACACTCGACGGCGTCCCGGAGAACGTCGCGCTGGGAGTCTCGCTCACCGAGGGCACCGGAGGGCTCGCCCTGCTCGCCGCCATCTTCGCCTCGAACCTTCCGGAGGCGTTCGTCGGCAGTGCCTCGATGCGCGAGCAGGGGCGTTCCTCCGGCTACATCATCGGTACCTGGTCCAGCGCGGCTGCGCTTCTCACGCTCGCGGTCGTGGTGGGTGCGGGGCCACTTGCGGTGGCTTCCCCCGAGACGATCTCGCTCCCGCTGGCCTTCGCTGCCGGCGCCGTACTTGCCTCACTGGCGGACACGCTGATGCCAGAGGCATACGAGCAAGGAGGGCCGTTGGTGGCGCTGAGCACAACGGCCGGGTTCGTCCTGTCCTTCATCCTCGCCACTTTGTGAACTCGACGACCTCTTCTGCCGACACCACCCTCTCGCCTCCCGGGATAGCGGCGGCCAGACAGTTCAACATCGTCGTCTTGCCTGCCTGAGTGCCGCCGGCCGCCACGATGTTGCGCCCCGCGACCACGCACGCGTCGAGGAGCTCAGCTACCTGAGTGGTCAGCGTCCCGAGCTCGACCAGGTCGCGAA